>CAZRQJ010000009.1:18646-27356 GCA_964602075.1 uncultured Planctomycetia bacterium | reverse complement strand
ATATGTTCTTTACATAAATGGCGTTCGGTTAGGTAGGGATGTTCGTAGATGATACTCAAGGGTTCGACAGATAAACCTTCATCTTCAGAGCTTTCGATAGTGGACATAGTTTTTGTCAAGTAATAGACTTCAGCAAGTTCGCTTCCGGCGGGAGGCGTGAAGTTTGATTCACTCAAGTCGTCGAATAATTCGTCCAACGTAATATCGAAAATCGTTGACTTAAAAGTAAAACCTTTCATAACGTGTTTAATAGAATCCGCATCGTTACGAACTGCTAAAGCTGCGAGTTCTAGATTTTTATCCCCAGAGTTTCTGCTTATAGCAAGTGCTTCGCTAGCTACAGCGGATAACAAGACACTTGCGTTTGCTGCCGTAACAGCGTTCAACTCTCTGTCGCGACCGAGCGCGCAAGCGGCGCGGTGCAAAATCGAAAAAACGCTTCTTGCTTCTGCGCTGCCTTTTGAATTATCCAACAAAGAGCGATATGCTCGCTTTAGCGCAACAAAATCGGGGATTGCACCATTCAACAATGTGTTTGTCAAAAGAAATTTATCCCGCATTTTTGTTGATGAAAATAGACTATCCCCCTTTGACAACGACTCAATATTTTTAGACAAGTATCTGTATTGAAACATGCGAGGCATTTCAAAATACTCGCATTTTCCGGCGCGCTCAAACGCAGCTCTAGCGTTTCCAAAATCGAGTAGCTCTGTGTAAGAAACTCCCAAAAATATGGGGAAGAAGGAGTTTTTGGGATTCGCGGTTTCAGCGCGCCGATAATAGTCAATCATTACCTTCGCTGTAATTGCCTCAAATCTATCTGGTAAAACTTGGACGGTAGTGTCGCTGATAGGAGCTAATTGAAGTTTGTCCCATTCTTGTTTAACAGTAGCCAAACCGATAGCGTATAACACGCAGGACTTCCCTTCGGACAATCGAGCGTTGTTACGATCATTTGCTATCAATGCGTCGAAAAGTTCGAGTGAGTGGACGAGTTTTTCACGTTCGACGTGCGTCGAAGAGTCTATTGTAACTATGCCGGGAGCGTTTAAGTCTGTGGGATAAAAGGCGGCTAACTCCCAAAACTCTGGGACATCGCCGTAATCGCGTTCTCCGCTCGCGATGTACCACGAAAGCCTATCGATCGCTTCTCGGCTCTCTGCTCCTGTTGTCAACGAAGGAAGCCATTCGTTCAAAAGAAACATATAAAGCTCATCAACTTCTGTTAGTGAAAACGTCTGTAATGTATCGTTTGGGTCAGCAGCCTGACAGTGTCCTGTTATGGGCAAAATACTGAAAAGCAGTAATGAAGTCGCCACAAAAATTAAACTACTCTTCACGGGTAATCCCTCCCGAGCAAAATTAAATTTTAGCATGGAAGATGTTTGAACGATTTCATCTGTTCGAGTTAACATGAAATATACCTTGCTATAATCGCAGCGTGATTCGCAAAGTTGAAATTGAGCGTTTCAGTCTGCTGGAAGACATAACTGTCGAGTTTTCGTCAGGTTTCAACGCTATTTCAGGCGAAACTGGAGCAGGCAAAACCCTTCTGCTCGATGCAATAGACTTTGTTCTTGGCGCACGCGCTTCTTCACAGATTTTTCCCGCTACGGGCGGGCGGTGCCGAGTCATGATCGAGTTTGATCTGCAATCAAACAAGGATACGCTTTTCGATTTCGATCCTAAGTTAAGTTTGAAATCCGGAGTACATTCACTCGAAAGAATTGCGCGGCTTGGCGGTACGGGACGAATAACGCTTGATGGTGAGAGGATTACTGCAACTGACGCACGCGATATCGCTGCGAGCTTAATGGACTATTCCGGGCAAACCGAAAATCGCGCGCTCCTTGCTCCTAGGACTCACATGAGGATTCTTGATTCGTTTGGCGATGACACACATAGAAAGTTGCTAAGTGATTATGTTGCCGCGCGTCAAGAGCATAATATGATAACCCGCAAGCTGGAGTTAATAAACCGCGGGGATGCTTCGCGGCTCGCCCGTACGCATCTGTTGGAGTTTGAGATAGGCGAACTGACAGAGTTGAATGTCGCTACTGGCGAACGCGACGAACTTTGTGAAAAGCGTTCGAGACTCGCAAATGCGAGCCGAATTGTAGATGAAGCAAAACACATAAGAGACGCACTAGCCGGTGATGAAACGCTTGCCAGTGGCGGAGCGCGCGAGACCATCGCGCGTGCAGATGCATCTTCCCGTCTGCTTGCAAAATACTTAGGCGAAGAATCTCTTGAAGGGGAGCAATGGCTTGCTCTTGCAGACGATCTTTCAGCTATGGAATCGGTTTTAGGCGAAGTCGAATCTGCAGCGACCGCTATTATTGGTAATACTGAATCGGACCCGCTAGAACTTGAGCGTATTCAAGCGCGCCTTGCGGAAATTGACCGGATGGCGCTCAAATATGGATGCACGACAGACGAGCTTCAGTTGGAACTAAAATCGCGTGAATACGAACTCGCAACGTTATCTAGCGGTGATTTCGATAGAAACGTTGTAATCTGCGAACTGAACGAATCTTTGAAAAAATGCGACGGGATTGCACGTACTTTGTCCGAAGCGCGCGCGAGTATGGCTGCGATCCTTACAAGTCGCGTTGCCGCTTATCTAAAGAAGCTCGATTTCGCACACTCGCACTTTGAAATCGTAGGTTTTATGGACAATGCTGAAGACTTGTTCAGTGAGTCAATTGCACCCAGCAGCAACGTTAACTTAAATGCCGAGGAATCTTTGCTGACTAATCGCGGATTTCGCGAATCTGGCTACGACGACATTGAATTTTTAGTTGCACTTAATCCAAATGAGCCGGCGCGCCCACTCGTGCGCGTGGCATCCGGCGGCGAGATGAGTAGACTTATGCTTGCGATTACAGCCGCTCTTGCAGGACATGCAGGCACACCGGTGTTGATGTTCGATGAGATCGAAGCAGGAGTTGGCGGGCTTACTGCGCAAGCGGTTACCGATGTAATGAAAGAAATCTCCAAGTCTCATCAAATTATCGCGGTGACACATCTTGCGCAAGTTGCGGGACGCGCAGATAGGCATTTTGTTGTGATAAAAAGCGCGTCTGCGCGCACTGCACACATACAAATTAAAGCTCTAAATGGCAAAGAGCGCAGAGTTGAACTAGCTCGGATGCTCGGTACGGACGATCCGACGAAAGCGGAGCTAGTGATTGACGAGATACTTGATTGTAGTGAGGGAGATTGAAATGGGTGACAAACCGGGGTGCTTTTTATTCTCAATACAACTATTTTTAATAGTGATTGCGTTTCTAACCTGCACAGCCGTTTTTGCTGACGAAATAAACACTTCGTCATTAATTTACGGAAAAACGTACACATCTGATGAACTTGCTGCGATGGAGCGTGCACTTTATGCTGCAAATATGACCTTCTTAGACTTGAAATTCGAGAAAAGCTACGCAAAAGGTTACGAGTGTTTTTCGCTTGTCCTTGATATGATGAATGATCCGCTGATAATCGCTCAAAGAATGGATGAGTACAACACGCGATTGAAGGAGAGTGAAATTTCGCACAAGAGCCCCTGCCGAGAAATGGTTTCATTGTTCGATTGGGTGTTGACGCAAGAGCAACGCGAATCACTTGCAGATTACTCTTCGACTATCGATATGGGTGATATTAGCGAAATAGGTTCGCTCGATACTGAAGGGCTTGTTAAGTACGCAACAAAAATACTCTCGCGCGATATATCGTTACCATACTCTGATGAAGAGTTGTTAATATTGCGCGATAGGCTTCCATATCAGATGGCTTGGCACGATGTATTCGGCTCGCCATTGAATGAAGAAGAAAAAGCTAAAGTCGAATCAATGATGAAAGACACACCAGAGGACTTTCTCTATAATGTCGCATCAAAATTCAATCAACAGCAGATATTAGAGTCGTTGATGCCGTTTTCGATTTTCTATTCGATGGGAGTACCTGCGCTAAAAACCGAATCGTTTCCCAAAACCGAGCCGTTTATCGTTTCTACAGAATACGGACGAATAGCGCTCGGAACGATAGGTGACAATTACTATTCAGGCGATTTCACTTTTCTGATTGACCCTGGCGGAAACGATCATTATGTCAACTGCCGCATCGGCGCAGCGTTTGGTTATCCAACATCCGACTTAGGAGTTGGACGACTTGGTTTTTTTGCGGACCTCGGCGGAAACGACGTATACGATTGTGCGGAGACAAACATCACACTAGGATCAGGTGTGCTCGGCGTTGGCGTGTTTTACGATCTTGGTAGTGGTAACGATAAGTACTATGCAGGCAGCTTAACCCTGGGTGCGTCGGTAGGTGGTATCGGCGTGTTTTACGACGATGGTGGCAGCGACATATACGATAGCAAAGTTTACACGCAAGGTGCGGCTGGATTTGGCATCGGGTTAATGGTTGACGATTCTGTCAACGCACCGCCAGTTATACCTACCGATGTTGAAACGCCTGATCCGATAGAGATTGCGGGATTTGACAACGACAGTTATCGAGCGTGGACAAATGCGCAAGCGTTTGCACGCACACGCGGTATCGCGATTTGCTCAAACAAACGAGGTAACGAGGTTTATCACTCTGGCGGCGTGTATCTACACGCTCCTCTCTTCCAAGATAGATATCAAGGTTTTAGTCAGGGATTTGCGATAGGCGAACGCGGCATTGATTATGCTGGCGGCATAGCACTGATAATTGACCATGCAGGCAACGACCGCTATCTTGGCGATATATATAATCAAGGCGTAGGCTATTGGTATAGCGCGGGTTTGTTGTACGACGAAGCTGGCAACGATGTATACGAAATGACACAGTACGGTCAGGGGTCAGGAATACACCTTGCAATCGGTGGACTCGTAGATTGCAGCGGAAGCGACACCTACGTTATGCATAGTGGATTAGGGCAGGGCGGCAGCCATGATTTCGCAGCGAGCATCCTGCACGACCGCGGCGGAGACGATCGCTACCTTGGCAACACGAGTTGCAACGGTTGCGGTCTCACGAATAGCGTGGGTATTCATCTTGATAGAAGCGGAAACGACCTTTATGCAGGAAGGCGTGATGGAGGCGTCAACACTGGACGCCCGGCGCGCGGATTTGCGAGCATCGGGATACTGGCTGATTTAGCTGGAACTGACGAGTACTTAGGCATCATGAAAGATAACGCTCTTTGGCGACATACAGATATCGGCGTAGGTTGGGATATCGCACCACCGCCGCAACCTGAAGCGCAACAATTCACGAGCGGGCCTAACGTTGTTTCCGGTGTAGCGCAGATACCGGAAGTTTGTAGCTTCAAAGGCGAGATTTCGCAGGTAGTTTTCGACGAATTATGGGAGATCTCGGTTCGTTGGGAAGTAGGCGACAACCGCTATATCGTACCGGCTGCACGCAAACGGATTATCGAATTCGGCGAATCGGCTTTGCCGTTTATCTCGGAAGCGATGAATACGAGCGCTTCAGGCCTAGAAATCCGTGCGTATGTTGAGATATTCAACGGTTTGTTTGCAGACGGATTCAAACAGGGCGTGCTCAACGTCATTCGCGAAAATGCGTCGTCTTCAGAAGAAGTAAGATACAAAACGGCATTGACGCTTATTGGTGAGCTGAAATTAACCGATTTGGAAGATATTGTTATCGGATTTCTGGATTCGAAAGACCCGGCGATGGTGCGTCGAGCAATCGGTGTACTTCAACTAATCGGAAGCCATGCGGCAGACGAAACGTTGATTGGGTATCTTACGACTGCGAGAGATGACGAAAAACTGCTGCGCGCAGCAGTAACCGTGCTAATGTCTCTCGATGTCGACTGCTATGCTGACATACGACCACTATTTGACAGCGACTTGATGAGCATTCGTACAACTATTGTCGAACTATTGGTGTCACACTGGGCAACCTATGGGGAGAGCGTACGAGATGATATAATTAATGGAAACGATTTAAGTATTCGATCTAAAAGGACATTGCTTGATGCGATTGTAAAGCTTAATCTTCCTGCACCGCCTGTCGATCCTGAAGCTGAAATCGCTCCTGTTGATTTGTCAATTTATTATCCCGATTCAGCGCTTGTCGAGACAGTAACAGCTTTGCTCTCGAATGACGACTGGGGTGTACGAGCGGATGCAGTGCGGGTAATCCGTCACTGGCAGGTATTACCTGATATAGACAAGTTTCTAATAAAACCGGCGGTGGCGAAATTGTACGAGATTCTGGGAAGCGAATCTGATCCGTATGTTCTGTTCGTGAGTGAGACGAAGAAGTGAACAACTTTGAGACTTGATAAACAGCTCGTGAATCATTTTTTGTAGAATAAACATTCACATTTAGCTGTACTATTTCTTTTTGATTACACACCCAAGGAGTATACCGGTCTATGAGTAACTTGTTTAAGATTGTTTCACCTGTATTATGCACGGCAGCATTTCTCATTTTATTTATTGGCATAAGCAATACATCAGTTGCTTCGACATTATTTAATGCGGAAGAGATCATTGATCATGTCAAATACCTAGCTTCAGACGAGCTCGAAGGCAGAATGAGCGGTTCAAATGGCTCGAATCTTGCGGCAGAATACATCGTTAACTGGTACGAAAATCTCGGACTGGAACCCGGGGTTAACGGCAGTTTTTATCAACCATTCGAGTTCACAAGCGGTGTCGAGCTTGGCGATGGCAACGAATTTGCTTGGGGCATGGCTGGCATGATGGAGGCTATGCTCTTGAAACAGGATTTTGTGCCGGTATTCTTCAGTCCAAACTCGGAAGTATCAGGCGGACTAGTTTTCGTAGGTTATGGAATCAGTGCGCAAGAAGATGAGAAATATGACGATTATGCGGGATTGAATGTTGAGGGAAAAGTAGTTATTGTGCTGCGCCACGAGCCTCAAACTGAAGACGAAGCTCATTTTGCAGGCAAACGTCCGACGGCATACAGCGACCTGCGTTACAAAGCATTCAACGCTAAGAAGCATGGCGCGGTAGGAATGATAGTCTTGACAGGTCCGCGCGATAGAAGTGCAACAGACGAAGACAAACTTATGAGGTTGAGTTCGGGGGACGTTTTTGGTGAAGCGCAGATACCAATTGTCCACGTGAAGAGAGACAAGATTGTTGAGGCATTGAGCATGTTTGGTTCCGACCTCAATGAAATGCAACGCAAAATGGACGAGGAACTAACTCCAGTTCCGCTCGATATGAGTGTGGTTATGGTGAAAATCAAGACAAATCTCATTAAGCAATATACAACAACAAACAACGTTGTAGCAACACTTCGCGGAACGGAAAAACCCGACGAGTACATAATAATCAGTGCTCATTACGACCATATTGGTTACGGAGAAACCGGAACGACATTGCTTCCTGAAGAAGTGGAAAAGTTGTCGAAAGAAGAGCTGATACACCACGGCGCTGACGATAACGCAAGCGGTACCGCTGGAGTCTTGGAGTTAGCGCAGTTTTTCATCGAAAACGGCGGTAACAGGCGTACGCTAGTATTTATCAACTGGAGCGCGGAAGAACTCGGCACACTCGGCTCACTCCATTACGTAAAGAATCCAGTGTTTCCGCTCGATAAAACCATTGCGATGATCAATATGGATATGATCGGGCGCGTTAAAGACAATACAATAACTCTGCAGGGAATAGGAACAGCGGTAGAATGGACTGAACTGCTTGATGAAGCTGCATGCAACACGGACATGACGCTCAAACGTTTCGACGATGGTGTAGGAGGCAGTGATTACACAAGTTTTTATAACGTTGGGATTCCCGTGCTGAACTTCTTCAGCGGTGTTCATATGGACTATCATCGTCCGTCAGATACATGGGACAAGATTAACGCCGAAGGATCTGCCGATGTTCTATCGGTTGTTGCCGATGTAACTTACATCGTGGACCGACGCGACACAATGTTGACTTTCCAGAAAACCAAACTTCCTGAAAGCGGCGGTGCAGGAGGCGTGGACTCGGGCATCGGTTACCGCGCATATCTTGGCAGCGTTCCCGATTTTGGATTTGAAGGCGAAGGTGTGCTGCTTGCAGGCGTACGCGAAGGCAGTCCAGCCGCGCAAGGCGGGCTCTTAGCTGGTGATGTGTTGATTAAACTTGGTGAAGCGGATATAAAAAACCTCTACGATTTGACCTACGCATTACAGGAACACAAACCGGGTGATATCGTAATCGCGGTCGTACTTAGAGGTGGCGTTAAGATGGAGTTCGAAGTTACTCTTGGCAGCAGGTAAAATAAACGCGTCATTTGGTCTTGTAGGTGATGAGTGTGAATATAACCGTTGAGATACCGGTTGCGCTTTCTATCGCGGGCAGCGACAGCGGTGGCGGTGCGGGTATTCAGGCAGACTTGCGAACGTTTGCGGCACTTCGCGTCTTCGGAACGAGCGCTATCACTTTGATTACCGCGCAGAACACACAAGGGGTTTCGCGAGTCGATATTCTTGCGAGCGATCTAGTAGCGTCTCAGCTTGATGCGGTGATGACGGATTTCAAAGTGAAATCCGTAAAAACCGGAGCGCTAGGCAATCGTCAGGTTATCGAGATGGTTGCTCAAAAAGTCGATGAACATTCGATCTCAAATCTCGTCATTGATCCAGTTATGGTATCGAAGCACGGGCATGAACTCATCGAACGTTCAGCCCGCTTAGTCCTAATTGAGAAACTGTTTCCAAAAGCTCTAC
>CAZRQJ010000009.1:0-18636 GCA_964602075.1 uncultured Planctomycetia bacterium | reverse complement strand
TCATCACCCCAAACGCATTCGAAGCACAAGCGATTCTCGGATCAAGCGTGGATGTGATGAGCGATCCGGAAGCAGCAGTTCGCGCTCTAGCAAGTACTGGCGCACATACGGCGTTGTTAAAGGGCGGGCATTTATCTGATAAAACAGCAACTGACTATTTTTTTGACGGCACAACCGTTCATGTTTTTGAAAGTGAACGAATAGAGACCGAGCATACGCATGGCACTGGCTGTACACTATCGGCTGCAATAACGGCTTATTTAGCGCGTGGCTTCGATATTTATTCATCGGTGAAGTTCGCAAAGAAATTCGTTGAAGGTGCAATTATGAATGCGCGCGCAATAGGCAAAGGAATTAGCGCAACACATCATATGTTCGAATACTATTCTTGGGACTCGATAGCATGAACGCTCATGTCGACACTGAAAGCCGTTTAGACGCAAGCTCTAGCGCTTTGTCTCGTTTTCAACCAGTAGCATCCGATGGTCGCCGTAAAGTGCTTGAAATATCATCTCTGAAAACGCATTTTTTTCTCGAAGAAGGTGTACTTGAAGCTGTTCGCGGCGTTGATTTAACCCTATTTGAAGAAGAAATGGTTGCGCTCGTGGGCGAGAGCGGCAGCGGTAAAAGTGTAATGGCTATGAGCGTGCTCGGTTTGATGAGCGAAACTCGTGCACGTGTAGTTGACGGAAGCGTTGTTTATTTCGATGCAAAGAGCAGTCCGCATGATCTGACCCGCATGTCGCACAATGAGTTATCGCGTGTTCGCGGTAAAGAGATAGCGATGATTTTTCAAGATCCGCTAACAAGTCTAAATCCTGTCATCACAATCGGTGAGCAGATTGCGGAAGTTGTAACGCGTCATACAAGCTCGTCACACTCGGACGCGCTCAAGCGCGCTTGTGAACTCCTCGAAACAGTAGGTATTCCAGACCCGAAACAGCGTCTTCAAAATTATCCATTCGAGTTTTCAGGCGGTATGCGCCAGCGCGTGATGATCGCGATGTCGCTTGCTCTGAATCCACGCCTACTGATCGCCGACGAACCGACGACAGCTCTCGACGTAACGATACAGGCTCAAATTCTCGAACTTCTGTCGCGTCTCCGCAGCGATTTCAAAACAAGCATACTTCTAATCACTCACGATCTCGGAGTCGTCGCACAAACGTGCAGTTTTGTGAACGTAATGTATGCCGGGCGAATTGTCGAATCGTGCCCTGTAAACGACTTTTTTCAGTCGCCCAAGCATCCGTATAGCAAAGGACTTATCGCAAGCCTTCCGCGACTCGACAACCGTGATAAGAAGCTAAAACCGATTTTAGGGCAACCGCCCGACTTGATAGGACTTGGAAACGGCTGTCCGTTTGCTCCCCGTTGCTCAAGTGTTATGGATGAATGCCGTAACGTCGAACCGAAGTTCAAATCAGTCGATTGTCACGACGTTTCGTGCTACCTTTACAAGTAAGTTTGCAAGAGTGAGTGCAGTATTTTTGGTACCCTATCACTAACAAATTGTCTCTTATATGTTTCATAGATTATGGACGAACGTAAATTCATTCAGATAGCTATTTCTACGTGGATTGTGGGATTATCGGTCGCGCTGTTGTTGATACTAAACGACTACTCGGCTTTCGCGCGTGCACGTGAGACTGGAGTCAACAACTGGACTACTCGTATCGACGCATTAGATGAGCTGTTTCGTGAAGCGCTGCGCGTAGAAAGCGCTTTGAAGATAGACTACTCATTTAACGAAGACCAATTAGTCGTTTTTAGCAATGAGTTGACGGTTTTCAGCGGTAAAATTTCCGATTACAAATCTCAATTTACAAATGCTGGAATGACATCGTTCCCCGATGTTGTTAAACAGGTTGAAGAAGCGGAAAAAGCCCTTGAAAAGCTCTTGGGTAAAATGCTCTCTTTGACTTCTATGGCAGAGAGTATGCTTGGAAACAAACGACAAGCAAACGAATATCGTAATCAAGCAAGAATTCTGCGAGCAGAAGCTAGGCGCAATGACAACACATGGTATTGGGGAGCGGCATACAGCCTTTACACGCAAGCGCAAGCGATTGATCATGAAGCTCAATTCTATGACGACAACGCTGATCGAATTCAAGCAAATATTGGCGCAAAACGTGCAGAGATTCGAAGTCAGGCGAGCGAAGTAAGGCGAAATTTATCTGTAACGCGAGCCGACTGCGAGAAAGCTGCCGAACAAAGCTATATGAACTATTTGAAAGCAAAATCTGTGAAGTTCGGCAGAAAACATAACACCGCACAACCCGACTTGGATAGCGGACGCTCACGTTATATGCGTCGCAACAACCGTTAGTAAAAGAACTAACTACAATCTAGATTTGCAGATCTGTTTTTTTAACCACCAATGTTGGCAAAACCTAAGAAATGAACAGTCCGGCAAGTCCGTTAGGTTCGTTTTTTCTGATCATAGTTATCGCCGAGGGATCTATAACACGTATGAACATCTCGATTGTCGCGGCGACAGTCGCATCTGCAAGATGTCCACCGAAAACTGTAAAGTCTTCTCTACCTAAAACCGCATGACAGTGAATAACCGGTTCGTCATCATGCCAAGCGATGTTGCCTTGCAGGCTCAAGCATTCGTAACAACCCTCAAAAATAGTAAATTCGTACTTTCCGTCGACGCCTGTAAAGAAACCGAGTTTAGGATTTTCGAACATACCGATTCCGCCAATTATAGAAGCGCCGAGAATTCGATCCCGCTTTATCCACACTTTGAGCGTATCGAACAGGTTTTCACCGCGCTCAAACCTGATTGCGTAAATGTTCTTTTCCTGTTTGATTCGCATAGCAAACTCCACCGAGAAAAACACAACTGATTCTAACACACGATTAGTGCGTATAATAGGCACGTGCGAGTTGGATTTGATATGCAGGCTCTGGTAGGTGGTGGCGCTACCGGTTTGGGTGCTTATGCACGCGGCGTTCTATATGCAATGGAACGATTAACAAAAGGTGAAACCGAACCTCCCGAATTATGCTGCGATCTATCGGCTCACATCGCCAACCAAGTCAGTTGCTCGGGGGATTGGATTCGTAAACTCGAAATCGTTAGACTATATCCGAACGAAACTGAACGGCCTTTGTCGAGCGCTTCAGCTCGGTTCTTCTGGGAACAAGTGCGCATCAAAGCTGCGATCAAGGATGCGTGTATAGACGTTTTGTTTGTTCCAGCACTAGGTAGCCCCATAAAGCGCGATTTTCCGGTTGTAACGCTAGTTCACGATCTAATTCCGTTACACAATGCCAGGAACTCATTGAGTTTTTCAGACCTCTACTTCATTCGCTATCTTCCACGTTGTTACACTTCAGCTGACTATTGTGTCTTTCACACAGAAACGGTTCGCAGCGAGTTTCTTCGGAAATTTCCTAAGTATCCATCTGAAAGGTGTTTAACCGTACCCGCATTTCCGGCAACACTTGTACCGTTGCTTTATCCGCCGACGAGCGGGGGCGGGTGGTACTATCCGTTGGGGGTTGATGCTGCACTACCGGAGCCGATTCCATACGATAAACGCACAGGCTTTATTTGTTTAGCTACTTTTGAAGAGCGGAAAAATATTGACTTAGCTCTCGATGCATACACGATGCTAGATAAAGCCATCCGCGAGAAACACAAACTATTTCTTGTCGGTAAAGGAGGCGACGAGCGCGCTTATTTTTGGAATCTGATAGAAGAATCTGGTATATCGCGTTATGTTAAGTTAACCGGCTACGTTCCGCATCAGAAACTCGTTTCATTTCTGCGAACGTCTGTCGCGCTGCTATTTCCAAGCACAGATGAAGGATTCGGAATGCCGCCTCTTGAAGCAATGGCATACGGAACACCCGCAATAGTTGGAGATGCGCCTGCATTACGGGAAGTCTATACAGGTATTTGCCCCTCAATTGGACGTGACAATTCTGCTAACCTCGCTTCTGAAATGGTGCGACTCGCAACGCTCGAAGAACATTGGCGTAATCAGTCGCTTACGGGACTGGCATTCGCAAAAAAATTCACACCCGAAAGAAGCGCGTTGGTGTCGCTAGCAGCTCTATGGCTTGCAGGAAACAGGGATTGATAAACTAGTTCGAATGAACCTCTTTTTGATCACGATTGACGAAAATAGTTTTTTGTTGAATACGCTATGTATAATAACTTCGTGATTCTGGTTATCGATTTAGACAACACATTGTATCAACCGAGTCGTGGCGTTCTTGAAGCTATCGACCAGCGAATGAGCGCGTACTTGATAAAAAAACTCGGTTTTACGATTGAAAACGTCGACGAAACGCGAGCCGGGTACAGGATGACACACGGTACTACGATGAAAGGACTCAAAGCGAACTTCGGCATAGACGAAAGTGACTTCCTTCGTTACGTTCACGATTTACCTATTGACAATTTGCTTAAGATGGATGTTGAACTGCGCCATTTGCTGGCGGAGACGAAACATCCGAAATTCATTTTTACGAACGCTGACTACGAACATGCTACAAGCGTTCTCGAGTCTTTGGGCTTGCGTGACTCATTCGAACACATATTCGATGTCACCGCCCTTAACTATAATGGCAAGCCTTATCCGGATTCTTATGCGTCAGTTGAACGACGAATTAGAGCATTACTGGACGGAGACTGCCGTAACATCGAATCGTCGTCTTTTGTGTTTTTCGACGATTATCTAAAAAATTTGAAAGGCGCCAAAACGCACGGATGGACAACCGTTCTTGTTGACGAAGAGGCTTCTATCGATCATTCAGCCACACATGTGCAAATCGGCGGAATTGAGCCATATGTTGACTATACAATCAGAACGATACACTCGTTTCCTTATGTTGTTGAGTTGATTGAGAGCGCTCATAAACCGATTGCAGATGCGGAGAATCTGCAATGATTATAGGAGTCGGGATCGACCTCATCGAAGTATCTCGTGTCGCTAAAGTCTGTGAAACGAACAAGCGTTTCGTCGAGCGCGTATTTGCGGAATCCGAAGTTGAATACAGCCTCCGAAACAGAAAAAGTCCTTACCAACATCTCGCCGCCTGCTGGGCAGCAAAAGAAGCGTTTTACAAGGCTACTAATATAAGATGCAGTTTTGCCGATGTCGTTGTATGTCACTACGAAAACGGTCAACCGATCCTGATGTTCGGCAACACGGCACGCAAAGGGCTTGAGGTGATCGCCGAAAGTCTATTGGCGGGTAAGTCTATTGAGCGAGCGTTCGATATTGACAATGTGCGCGCACATTTGAGCATTAGTCACATAAAGGACTATGCAACAGCGATCGTCGTCGTAGAAGTATTGGGTAGTCCAGTGTAGGTACTTCCTTAAACAACCGCGTTCCGATTCGTGCCGTTAACATCACGGGAAGGATTGAAGTGTTACTGTTGCTCTCCCGTTTTCCCGACCATTTCGCCTTTTTTACCGATGACAGCTATTGTGACACCGATGCCGCCTTCTGCGGGAACGGCATTGCGGACGTGACTAATCTGCGGGTGTTTTCGAAGGTAGTCGCCGACGAAACGTTTTAGCGCACCAGTGCCGATGCCGTGCATCACATAAATCTCTTTAAGCCCTGCGCGAATTGCGGAATCTAGGTGGATTTCGAGCGCTTCGTGCGATTCTTCTACGGTAAATCCATGTATGTCAAGCGTTGGCGAGACAGAAGGCGCAGCGGATGCGTGTATTTTTTTATCAATGTTAGAGCCACGCGCTTTATCACGATGTTTTTTCGCTAACTCGAATTCTTTACGGTCAATAAACGCCAATTCTCCCAGTTTTGTAGTTACCTTCAATCCGTTCACATCTACCGTTGCGCGTTTCTTGTCGAGATCGACATCAATTACTTTGCCCATTGTTCTTGTGCCGAGAACAAGAACCGTGTCGCCTGCGGACATTGGGCGTTCGGTTTTGTCGATGATGTACCGTTCGATATCGAGTTCGTCGTATGCTTCTTCTACTTCGGTTTCCAGAGTTCGCTGCACTTCTTTAGCGATTTCGTGCGCTTCAGTCATTAGTTTCACGTCTGGGGCGTCTTTCTTCTTTTTAACGCGTCGCTTTATGCGCATCTTCGCATCTTCTACCATCTCGTCAAGTTTCTTTTCCACATCCGCCTTGAACTTCTTAGACTCGCGAACGAATTCCTCTTTGCGTGCTTTAAGTTCGTCGCGCAGACGACGGTTTTCAGCTTCAAGGTCGCGCGTTTCCTTCGTCTTACGCTCCGCTTCAACTCGCAGTTCGTCAAGCTGGCGGATTACATCGGACATAACCTTGTCTTTCGTGCCGAGTACGGAGCGCGCCGTGCCGACGATTTTACGGTTGATTCCAAACGATTCGGCTATGTCGAGCGCGAAACTTTTTCCGGGCATGTTGTCGATTACCCGATATGTCGGCTTCAGGTTTTTTTCGTCAAATTCGAGCGAAAGGTTTTTCAGTTCGGGATATTTGAAAGGCATACCTTTAAGTAGATCGTAGTGCGTCGTAAGAATCGGTATCGCAGGTTGATGGGTTAGATATGAAATTACGCCGTACGCGAGCGCTGCGCCTTCGGTTGGCTCCGTACCACCGCCGATTTCGTCCATTAGTATAAGCGCCGGCGCTTTACAGTAGGGCAGGTTGGTTTCAGGATCAGCACCGAAAAGCCAGTTGTCGAGTCCTTTTAGGAAATGCAGGTGGCTGGTGAAAGTAGAAAGATGTTGCGTGATTGATTGATCGTCGCCAATATCGGCGAACACACCGCCAACGAGCATTACGCTGCTATCTTTGTCAGCGGGAATGAAGCAGCCTATGTAAGCCATGAGTGTGCATAGTCCGATGAGTTTTAGAAGGACGGTTTTACCGCCGGCATTGACGCCGCTGACTATTATTCCGCGATATGGCGGTTCGAGACGGATATCTTCCGGAATGAATTTCAGTATCAACGGATGGCGCGCTTGTACAAGGTTGAAACCGTCGTTAGAAAGAGCGGGTCGAATCGCTTGCATGTCATACGCGAGTCGTGCGCGTGCAAATATAAAGTCGAGTTTGCCAAGTATTTCGAGATTGGCGTCAATTTCACGGGCGTATGAATAAACTTCACGAGAAAAATCTATGAGAATTCGGCGTACTTCGATTTCTTCTTCGACAAGATAGCGTACACGCGAGTTGTTAACTTCGATAAGCTGTTCAGGTTCGATCATTACCTGTGCGCCGCCGCCCGAAAAATCCACCACCATGCCGGCGACTTCGTTCTGAACGGCGCGTGGGAGAGCGACGACAAATCGGTTATGGCGAAGCGAAAGATGAACATCGTCGCCGTATGTTTTTTGATATTGCGATACGAGCGAGTCGGTTGTTTTTTTTGCAAATCGGTCCTGCATAGAAATGTCGGCGCGCAATTTTTTCAGTGAGGGCGATGCGCCGTCGCGCACTATGCCTTCAGGTGTAAAAATACTGCGATACCGTCCGTGTAGTAGTCCGAGTGATTCCCATGGGTACAGGATGTCGCACAAGCGCGGTTCCTTGTCCGCACGAATTCGTTTACGAAAGTCGTCGGTTGTTCCGCAGGCTTCAAGAAAGTCGCGCAGTGTTTTTAGATCGTCCGTAAACAGTACATCGCCGATTCGACACTTTGAGATTACAATTTCCGCGTCACCGACTTTTTCAAATTCTATGCCTTGAAAGTCACGTGCCATTTCAAGAAAGCGCAATGCTTCACCTGTTTCGTCAAGTGTTTCTTCGATACGTTTAGGATCGAATAAAACAGGACTTTCGAGGGAGTAGGATTTCCCGCGCGCGCTTTTAGCGCAACCCGCTAGTTTTCGGCGCAGCACGTCGAATTCGAGATCCGAATACGACTTTGCTATGAGTTCATGTACTTCCACATTCTAATTCTAGCACCGCAATGGTATATTGACTGCGCGCACGTATGCGCGTCAGAGTTTCTTTAGGCGGAAGTTATGGTTATAAAGCGTGTTGGAAAAACACATAAGCGTGTTTATTTTTCGAAGTCTGTTATGGATATGGTCGCCAGTAAAGGCGATATTCAAGACGCAACGTTATGGAAAGACGGCGAGCGGCGCATCGACTGGGCAGGACGAGATATGCTCGTGCTCGCGTCGATACGTGAACGGTTTGCGAAGGAGAAGCCGCTGAAAGGTCATCGGCTTGCGGCGTGCCTACACGTTACAACCGAAACTGCGAATCTCATGTTGGCACTTGCAGCCGGTGGTGCGCACGTTCGTCTGTGCGCATCGAATCCTTTGTCTACACAGGATGGAGTGGCGGCATACCTGTCGAAACAGAAAGGCATTGAGGTGTACGCGATAAGAGGCGAAAACCGCGATACTTATTACAACCATCTTCGCGCTACGCTCGAATTCAATCCAACGATGACGATGGACGACGGCGCTGATCTCGTCACACTATTGCATACTGAATTGACAGAGTTTATCCCCTATGTTGTTGGAGGAACTGAAGAAACGACTACAGGTGTCATACGACTCAAAGCGCTTGCGAAGGCGGGCAAACTGGGCTATCCGATTATCGCCGTGAACGATGCGCTTACCAAGCATATGTTCGACAATCGTTACGGAACGGGGCAGAGCACACTCGACGGTATTCTACGGGCGACAAATCTTTTGATCGCTGGGCGCACGGTTGTAGTTGCGGGTTATGGGTGGTGCGGTCGCGGTTTCGCTATGCGTGTGCGCGGTCATGGCGCACATGTGATTGTCACCGAAGTTGACGCTGTGAAAGCGCTCGAAGCGCATATGGACGGATTCGCGGTTATGCCGATGAACAAGGCAGCGAAAACAGGCGATCTGTTCGTCACACTCACGGGCGATATCAATGTCATCGACCGTCAGCATTTCGCGATGATGAAAGACAACGCCGTCGTGTGCAACAGTGGACACTTCGATGTAGAAATCAACCTTGAAGCGCTCGGTAAAATGACGAAATCACGCCGGGAAATCCGACCAAACTGTGTAGAACATACAATGGAAGACGGACGGCGCATTATCGTTCTCGCGGAGGGTCGGCTAGTCAACCTGTCAGCAGCCGAAGGGCATCCGCCGAGTGTGATGGATATGAGTTTCGCCAATCAAGCGCTCGCTGTGGAGTTGATCGCCAAAGGTGGAATCGGCATCAAAGGTAAACATTGCGGTTATAACATTGACTCTGTCTCTGGTGAAGTGAAACCTGCGGTTGTCTCGGTTCCGGAAGAGATTGATTACAAAGTCGCCGAAGTGAAACTGAAGACGATGGGATTGACTATAGACAAACTCACTAAAGAACAGCGCGAATACCTCGCGAGTTATCACATGGGAACGTAGAGACGGAGTAGGAATTTATCCTAACGCTTCTTTTTTTCTGTTAGCAACTTAATCACATCGTTTTCGCTTAAACCGAGTTGAATTATTAGGTCACGAATTGTTTGCTTCAATGTTCCAGGTTTGACATCGCCATGCACTGGAATTGTAATTCTCATATTGCCTTTTGCGAGACGCACATGACTTCCTGTTTGGCGAATAGAGATATACCCTATTTTTACAAGTGAGTTAATTATCTGGATTCCAGATAAATCCCTTGGCAGTTTCATTTTACAGAAATTACCTGTTCACGCATAATCTGAATTCGAATCGTGTCCGGGCGCTCGTTATCGTCGAAGTGACATATTACGGCATCCTTGATCATGTCCTGAATTTCGCTCAATGTATCGCCTTGCGTCACGATTGCGTGACCGATTGCATGCGCGAAAAAGCCACCGTCTTCATCTTCCTCGACAACGAATACAACTTCACTGGATTGATTTTCCACAACTGAATTATACCCGATTTCTTTGACGAATCCGACAGCTTGTGTTCGCGAATCAGGTGTACATCATCATGTGTTTTCCGTTTCTATTTGTAAATTACGAAATGCTCTGGTAAAATCACGTTTCGCGGAGAGATGGCCGAGCGGCTGAAGGCGGCTGCCTGCTAAGCAGTTATACGGTTGTAAAGCTGTATCGTGGGTTCGAATCCCACTCTCTCCGCTTTTCCGCGTTTGAGGGGGGGATTGCGAATCAAAAAACTCTCTGTTAGAATCGAAATTATCAGTTAATCGAGACAATTGTCAGCGGTTTGCTTACGAAATGGGTGAACCGCCTAAGCGGGCGTTTCGCCACACACCCCTATGAGATTTCATTCGGATCGAGCCAATCGTGACCTGACGGATCTTTGAAGAATGTCGCGAAAAACTGCACCCAGTAAAACCCGAAATACTGCGGATCGTTTACAAGGTAATAACAGCCTACGCCAAGGTAGTCCACATCGGGATTCAGAATATTAGCGCGATGCCCAGTGCTGTTCATCCATGAATCGACAACTTCAGCCGCAGTCTGATTACCAGCCGCTATGTTTTCGGCGTAAGCGCTCCATTTCGGAGGTTGTACGACGTCGAAGCGGTCTCCCGGCGACATACCGTAAAGGTTCGTGTGATCGAAATAGCCGCGCAGTGCCATATCACGAGCATGCGCCTGCGCTAACAATTCAAGGTGGAATCCCCACTTAAGCGGTTTCAGCCCGGCACTAGCTCGCTCTATGTTGCATAAACGCAAAACCTCGTCCGCCATTTTTGCAATATCAACGCTCTGATAAACACGTGCACCTTTCGAGCGGTTAGGAATCGGCGCATAGCAAGAGTGAAGCCAGTCACCGTCCGACATAGAATCGTTAGCGTATGCGTCGAAGTCATCGTTTTGATCTCTGTTGATGACTGTCGTCGTTGAGGATTGGTTATCTTGAGTGTTATCGGCCAGCGTACCAGAATACTCTTCGCCGTTCGGAGCATCCGTTGTTACAACAGCATACCTATCTTCCTCTTCTCCAATTGATAGTATCGTGAATGCTGTCGCTGTCGAGCCGAATGCGTCGGTTATGCGCACGGAAGCGTTGATAGTCGCATTGCCGTCAATATCGAAATACGCATAAACGTAGGGAAACGTTCCGCTGTTTAACGTGTACACTCCGTCGCCGTCGAGATCCCACTCGAACTGCAGCATCATGCCGTCCGGGTCGTAACTTCCGCTTGCGTCAAATATCACTTCCAGAGGTGATGAGCCGAATGATGGGCTGACTGTGAGAACTGCGACAGGCGGCACGTTAGCGAAGGACGGATTTGCAATCAGCAACATCGACAAAACGCAAAGTAACAGCAATCTAGGTTGATTCATTGTTACACCGATATTATTTAAATGCGGCAGAGCTGGCAAGCCTATCCTGTCTGCGAATCAGTGATTTTTTGACGAATTCGATAAGCTCTTCTTCGGTAAACGGCTTTTCGACATAATCTACAGCTCCGTATTTCATGCAATCAACAGCAGTCTGGATCGTTGCGAAGCCTGTGATTACGATTATATCTACGTCAGGCGCAAAATGGTTTACGCCTTTAACAACGTCAACGCCGTCCATCGCAGGCATTTTTAGATCGGTGAAAACAAAATCGTATTCGTTTTCCTGCACTAGCTTCAACGCTTCCTGCCCTGTTTCTACTGTGTCCATCGCATAACCTGCCATTACAAGGATCTTTCGAAAGCTGTCGAGCACAATCGCCTCGTCGTCAACAGCGAGAATGCTTGCGACAGGCTTGTCGAGCGTAACTCGTTTTAGAGTAGGAGTATCTTTGCTTACGTCAAGATTCAAACCGATATCGAGAGCTCTCTTCCGTTCTTGCTCGGTCTTGTTGCGTTCTGCTTTTCCCAAAAAGTATCGAATAATCAAATCAACAATTATGATAACTAAAATGAGTGCAATTGCCCCTAGTATCTGCATAATTTCCTCCTAGTTTCGAGAACGAGTTTGATAGCTCGCCTCATCAGCAAACCTCTTTAGAAAACCGAGTTCGTTGTCAAGATTACTCGGCACGATAGTGACTAACGAATCCTCACCTGTAACTCGGCGAAAGAAGTCGTCTCCATCTTTTAGGGAAGCATCCATTACTTGGACGACGCGCCCGCTCAAAGGAGCGCGCATGGGGTATTCGATTCCCTCTTCGTCAACTAAGAAAGAGTGGTATTGTCCAAGCGTTAATGTGTCGCCGATAAAAGGTAATCGGATATCCACGATAGGCCCAACGCTCAACGCCATCAATGCACCGACGCCGATATTAACGCTTCTATCGGGAAGGAGCTTGATCCAGCTATGACCCCCCAAATGGAAGGTGTAAGATTGGCTTTGGTTAGATAAAGACAAATGAGTATACGCTTTTCGCTTCACAGAGTCAGAGAGGTTTATGAATCGCTTTATACGAGAAGCAACTGCGCTAAGTTCTTCGAATGTGAACGGCTTCGGGATGAATTCGAATGCTCCGCCTGTTAGCGCTTTGAACGCCGTTTCAACGGTAGAATAGCCCGATGTAAATGATAACCGGCGCTCCAGGCCTGGAAACCGAAAGTTCTTTCAGTAGAACATCGCCTTGTTCTCCAGGCATCATTATATCGACAATGAAGGCATCGTAGCGGTAGTTCCGTAGCATTTGTCTCGCTGATGCGACATCTTCAGCACAGTCGAGCGTCATGCCGACGTACTGAAGGACTTTTTTTACGGACGAAAGCACGACGAGTTCGTCATCGACGATTAAAACTCGTCCAAAGGAGTTCCTTGATAAACTTCCGTTTGTTTTGCTATCCGTCATACAACACTACTATCTAGAACTTCGACCGGAATTCTTACGGTAATCGTTGTTCCCTTACCGGGTTCGCTTACCACAGAGATAATACCACCATGATTGCGAACTATACCCCATGATACGGCAAGTCCTAACCCTGTGCCGCGAGGGCCTTTCGTTGAGAAGAAAGGTTCGAAGATCATTGATAAAGTGTTAGAATCCATCCCTGCTCCGTCATCTCTCACTTCAACCTCGATATACTCGCGATCTCCAGCAACTTCTAATACCGCCCATTCCTGATGGTGGCAACCGCGTTTTGCGCACCAGAATATTTCGCTTCCACGATTCGAGCGAACTGAAAACATAACAGATCCGCATTTTGGACACTTGCGATTATCTTTGGTTAAAGAACTGTCGCATTTTGGACAGCGCACATCGATAAGCGTGCCAAGATTTACATCGCGCGAATAAACATGGTTAGCACTGCCAAACACTGGATCGTAGTGAATCGATGCTCTACCTTGAGCGTCTTTAAGATCGACCGTGATTGCCGGTATATTTCTGATGCGCGTGTGCTCATTGACAAGCGAACATCCGTTGGGACAAAAAGCGGAGCGTATTTGTTCGTTGCCTCGCGGCGGCACTAGAACAGAGCGCGTCGTTATCACAATTTCTCCGTTGTTCTCAATAGCATCGCTTGCATTAACAAGTAAGTTCAAGACGACTTGTTGCAGTTGGTTTGCATCGGCGCATACAAGTGGGAGTTTTGATTGGAAATTCTTAACGAGCATGATGTTCTTGAGGTTTGCTTGATTAGCGATTACTTCTACTGCTCTATCGACGACTGCGTTTAAGTCGGAGTCGGATTTCCTAAACGTTGATTGTCTCGAAAAATCTAGCAATCCTTTTACTATTTCCCTGCATCGTTTAGTTTCCCGTACTATAACTTCAAGGTCTTCTTTGATCTCCGGGTATTCTTCGGCGCGTTTCAGAAGGAAACTGCTGTATGTGAGAACACCAGTCAGCGGATTGTTGATTTCGTGAGCGACGCCAGCGGCAAGCCTTCCTACGCTAGCTAATTTATCGGATTGTGATACTTGCATTTGCGCTTGAGCCAGTTTAGACGTCATATTATTGAAAGATTCGAATAAGAGACCGATTTCGTCTGGGTTTTTTGCTTCTAGTATTACATCAAGATCGCCACCAGCAACTTTCTTGCAAGCTTGAACAGCCGTTTGGAGTGGGTTCAGAACCCTATGATTAACAAAGAGATAAATAAGCAAACTAACAACTAGGAAAGCGACTAATAGAGTTACGATTGTCGTATTTCTAGTGCGCTGCAGCTCGCTGTCAATGTCACCAAGAAACATTGTTATATCAAGAACTCCCAAAACCCGTTTGTCCGCCGGGTGGTAATGGCAGTCCGCGGTACTGCAGCTTGGTTCGTTATAGATCGGATTAATAATACCCAATAAGTGCTTTCCATCTTTATCACGAAAAACGCGGGTGCGTTGAGGCGTGTCAAGTTGCTCCAGAGGTTTGTTCGTTTCATGACACGCATAGCAGGATTCTGCATGCATGTCGAGCGAACTGCCGATTTCGTTTTCGTGTGTGGAAAAGATAACTTGTCCCATTTTTTCGATAATGCGTACTTTTTCGATTCCTTCCTGTTCTCCGATTGTCTTGATTATCAGATAGACGTTGTCGAGACGATTCATCAGCATATCTTGGCGAGTGCTTTTTTTGATTGTGTCGCTTAACTGATTTGCGGATACAATTTTTGCGTGCAGAAGCTGTTGTTGTTGCGATCGGAATATTATGCCTGCGAAAACGAGCATCGCGATTGCGGTTATCAGACCAACCGCTACTATAAACTGAATTCCAATGCGCCGTCTCATACAGCACTCCGAAGGCTGTGCGATTTATTAACATGCGCAGTTAAGCGCAAGGTCTATTATATGTTTCAAGTTTTATACGTGCAATATTTAACACGCGTCACCGCCTATTCACGAGTTTTGTTCCAAGCGACGGCGCTAAATGAAAACGTACACTCCGTCGAGTCTAAACTCAACCGGATATGTGTATAGCGGATATGTTGCCGGCATCGCTCTTGCTTCACCGCTGAAAGGGTTGAATTTTGCGCCGTGATATCTGCACTTTAACAACCCGTCTTCTGTGATACGGCCATCGTGCAGTGGATATTCTTGATGAGAACATGTATTTTCAACCGCAAAAGGTTTGCCGTCAATCATTCCTATACACAGGTCATGGTCTTGGACATCGACGTGCAACAAACTATCGGCAAGAAGTTCATTAGGTTCGAGGATTTTTATCCATTTAGCCATTCATTTGTCTCGTATTATTTGTTTACCAAAATTTTATTCGACTACTAATTCTGCATTCTAGCGGCACTGTCATGTCAGCCCAATCGAGCTTGTTAATTACTTCGTCCAAGAAACCGAAAACTAAAGTTTCTTCAGATTGCTCGCGAGTTAGTCCGCGGCTCATCAGATAGAAAACGTCGGATTCCTGTACACGACTGACGGTTGCTCCGTGGCTGCATCTAACATCGTCAGCGTTGATTTCTAGTTGGGGTACGGAATCGGCGCGCGACTCCTTCGATAAAAGAATACTGCGGTTCTTCTGGTATGCGTCAGTCTTTTGAGCGCCCTTGTGGACGTTGATCTTACCGCTGAACACCGCGCGTGCACGCCCGGACAGCGCGCCCTTGAAGAGCAAATCTGAACTGCATCGGCTAGCGATATGATCCTGAAGGGTAACATGGTCAAAATGCTGATCGCCGCCAGGCACGTAAAGCCCAAGCATTTTTGCATATGCACCGGAATCCACCATTTTCGACTCGATAACGTCTCGCACGAGTTTACCGCCAAGATTAACCACAGCGGTTGTAGCCTGCGAATCGCGTCCGAGCGTTGCGTATTGATACCCGAACATTGTTGTTGTAAGATTCGACTGTTGTAAACGTATGTAGCGCAATGTTGAATTTGAAGACAGCGTGAAATTGTAAGACGGAATAATTAAATTGTTTTTGCCGCTGCCGCCGATTATGTCGACAACACTCACTTTTGCACCGCTTTCGAGATAAACGACTAGTTTTGGTGCTTGTAGTTTATTGTCCGAGCAATACCAGAGTATGTTGAACATCGGTTCGTCGAGTTGAACGTTTGCCGGGATATGTATAACAGTAGCAGAATTTGCGAAAGCGTTATGCAACATTGAAAATCGGTCATTGAATTTTTTCGTTAATCCCGACTGAAAAATATCGCGCATAGAGTCGTCGCGAGCATTCGCTGCGTCACGCCAAGTGTGTACAGTTGCGCCACGCTCTTTCCAAGACGCGGGAATATTGAGCGTAGTCGGAGCGCTTTCGCAGTGAATCATAACAGCTCCATGGTCGGCGATTTCTTCGAATCCTTCGAGAGCTTTCACTTTTGCAGGTTCCGTGCAGGGCAAGGCGGATGCGGTCGGCAGAGTATATCCGTCGAAAACAATCTTCCGTAGATCAGTATATCGCCATGCATCGTCGCGTTTCGTAGGCATCGGTGTTGCATTGAACAGGTCGAGTGCTTCAAGCCGCATTTCGGTCAGCCAGCTCGGCTCGGCGTAAGCCATCGAAAGCTCTCTGACGGCTTTCTCATAGTTTCCGTTTTCATTATTGGTCATTACATCACTCACAACTACACTCCATCTTACCTCTATCCAACGCTGCCTTCCATTTCGAGTTGTATTAACCTGTTCATCTCGACAGCATATTCCATTGGTAACTCTCTCGTCACTGGCTCTAAGAATCCGTTTATTATCATTGACATTGCAGTGTCTGCATCGAGTCCACGACTCCGCATATAGAACAGCTGCTCATCAGACACTTTGCTCACACGCGCTTCATGACCGACACTCGCAGTATCTTCACCGACTTCGATGTATGGATACGTATCTGTGCGAGCTTCTTCATCCATCAAAAGTGCGTCGCATTCCACATTCGATTTTGCAAACAGCGCTCCTTTCATTACTTTCAATAATCCGCGATAACTCGATCTCCCGCTGCCCTTGCTTATCGACTTGCTTGTTATTCGGCTTGTAGTGTACGGGGCGGCATGAATAATTTTGGCCCCGGCGTCCTGATGCTGACCCGGTCCTGCGTATGCAATCGATAGCACTTCGCCATGTGCGCCTTCGCCAACGAGATAACATGCAGGATACTTCATTGTCAGTTGGCTTCCGATGTTGCAATCCACCCATTCCATCACGCCATGCGCTTCTACACGTGTTCGCTTCGTAACGAGATTGTAAACGTCATTCGACCAGTTTTGCACTGTCGTGTAGCGTACGCGTGCATGAGGCTTGACGATTATTTCAACTACAGCGCTGTGCAGAGCATCCGTCGAATACACGGGCGCGGTGCAGCCCTCGACATAATGAACGTCGCTCCCTTCGTCTGCGATAATCAGCGTACGCTCGAACTGACCTGCACGTTTCGAGTTGATGCGGAAGTACGCCTGCAGCGGAATATCAACTTTGACACCCTTCGGGACATACACGAACGACCCGCCACTCCATACCGCACTGTTGAGTGCTGCGAATTTATTGTCTTCAGGTGGAATAATCGTACCGAAGTATTCCTTGAAGTATTCCGGATGCTCGCGAAGGGCTGTATCCGTGTCCATAAATATTACGCCTTGATCTACCCACTTACCTTTAAGGTTGTGATACACGACTTCGCTGTCGTATTGCGCACCTACTCCAGCAAGTTGCAATTTCTCCGCTTCGGGGATGCCGAGTCTGTCGAACGTGCGCTTGATTCCGTCCGGCACATCATTCCAAGACCGAGCACTTTTACCTTCCGGTTTTAAGTAATAAAAAATCTCATCAAAGTTGATTTTCGATAGGTCGCCACCCCAAGCAGGCATCGGACGCTCCAAAAAATGCGCAAGCGAACGCAGGCGAAATTCGCGCATCCAGTCCGGCTCGCCTTTCATGTCGCTTAGCATATGTATCGTGCGCTCGGACAATCCCGGTTCTGCCTTGAATGCGTAGGCTACATCCGAATCGTGAAATCCGTATTTATATGCGCCTAAATCGATGCCAGTTTTCTCATTCGATGCGGTATCAGGCATTCCTGCCACCTCCGCTTGAAGTCAGATAAAACATGAATACCAATCCGATCACCAAAAATATTGCAGCTGCAACGACCATATGTTTACTGTGCACCTACCCGAACACCTGATTCGACTTCCGCCTTGATAGAGTCATAGCCATGATTCTCGATTTCCACAGCAAGCTCCGATCCACCTTTCTTGACAATACGCCCGTTCATCATAACGTGAACGTGGTCGGGTTTGATGTAGTTTAGGATTCTCTGGTAGTGTGTGATGATGAGGATGCTCATGTTTTGCTCTTCGGCGAATACTTTCATAACAGCTTCCGATACGATGCGCAGCGCGTCGACGTCGAGTCCGCTGTCGGTTTCGTCAAGGATTGCGAGTTTCGGACGCAGTACCGCTAGTTGTAACACCTCGGCACGCTTTTTCTCGCCGCCGCTCATTCCGTCGTTCAGGTAACGGGCCGCGAACGCCTCGTCGAGATCGAGCAGCGACAGCTTTTCCTTAAGAAGTTTGTAGAATTTGAATACGGGCATTTCCTGTTCCAGTCTGACGTTAAGCGCTGTGCGCAGGAAATTCTGAATCGTCACACCCGGTATTTCGCTTGGGTACTGGAACGCCAGAAACACGCCGTCGCGGGCGCGCTCGTCGGGTTCCTGTTCGAGCAGGTCTTTACCGAGTAACTTGACCGTTCCACCCGTGACCGTATAGGTCGGGTCACCCGCAAGCACCTTCGCAAGCGTGCTTTTGCCGGAACCGTTCGGTCCCATAACCGCATGTATCTCACCCGGCTTGAGGTCGAGGTTTACGCCGTTTAGAATAGGCGTGTCCTGCACCGAAGCCTTCAAATCACGAATAACAAGCACATTT
>CAZRQJ010000008.1:0-27365 GCA_964602075.1 uncultured Planctomycetia bacterium | reverse complement strand
AATGGTGTTTCCATATTCGAACCTTAAATATATGACAGTTTGCGCAGATTGTCAACACTTGGATTTCAAACAGTAAATTTCATTTGTCTTGAGTTTGCTCAATTGCGTACTCGCCATCCCAAGTGCTTGATGTGTCAATACGATGGACACTAACAGGTTTTAATCTTCCCGGAAGCGTAACTTCGAGTTTTTCAGCAAAGGGTACGTCTTTTAGTGAGGGTTTTCTTGGGTAATAATAATTCGATTGTTTTTTTCAAAGTTGGCAAGTCTGCTTGCGACATTAACAGTATCACCAATAACGGTGCTGTTCATTACTTGTCCAGCCACTCCTACGTTACCGAACATCACATAACCGCTGTCAATACCTATGCCAACATAAAATTCTTCAGCAAGCCATCTCGAACGATCGCGGTTGATTTCCCTTAGTTCGCGCATAATCGATAAGGCGGCTCTCACGGCGTTGACAGCGTTAGCTTTTTTACCCGAATCTCTTCTAAAAACTGCCATCAACCCATCACCGGTGAACTTGTCAACCGAACCTCTAAATCTGCTGATAACCCTGCTGAATCGTCCCAGCATTCGATTCAACTCATACAGCACAAGGTCTGGGTCATGCGCTTCAGCAAACATCGTGTAGTGGCGAATATCTAAGAAGAGAACCGATAAAAACTCTCGTTTGGCGTGCTCTAAGGATTGAAGGTCGCCTCGCAAAGCTTGTACAACTAAGTCGGAAGGCAAAAAATGCCATATTTCTTGAACATTTGTTAATCTTTTATAGAAGAACTCAATCTCTTCCAACATCTGCCTTATCTGAAACAAATTGTTGTTGCTTAATCGTTCAGTACTAATCTTAAATATTCTGTAGAAAATACTCGTATAGCGATCCATGAAATCAAGCAGAACGTTCCCGCTCACGGCAAAGATGATTAGATCTTGTCTTGCTCTCACGGTTGCTGTTGCATTCGAGTTGAGTATAATACCAATCTCTCCGAAGAAGTCACCGCGAGACAAACTGGCGATTTTGATTCGGCGTGTACCTACGGATTTGAATACGTCAGCTTTGCCCTTATAGATAAAGTAGATGTTTTCCCCCGATTGACCTTCGTGTATTATATATTCTCCTTCTGTAGGCGCAACAATTCGAACCTTCTCAACTAAGTCGCGCAAGTCCTCGCCTGTTAAGTCCTGAAAGATGTCAATGTTAAGCAATTCCCGAGCGATGTCTCGTTGTGTTAATTCTGAATGCTTTTTTAGCGCCATCTAGTGCCTCCGATGTGAGAAGTGAAATGCCTTTAATTCCCATCGGAGAAATTGACGGTAATAGGGAATCCGTCAGTGATAGCTTTCTTTACTGCGCATTTCTCAAGGAATTTTTCAAACATTTGTTTCTGAATCTGTTGAATGGCTTTTGGATACTTGATCTTTATGGTGAGGGACAAAACTTGTGTCGTTTTTGGATCCTGCGTATAATCCAGTTGCATTTCAAATCCATCTATTGGAAACTTATTGTAAGAGCAAAACAAATCGGCATACATCGCTGTACAAGTACCGATACTTGCTATGAAAATTAGAGCAGGAGTAGGACCAGCATCGGGGCCGCCTATTTTTTCGGGCTCACTGATGACAAAAGTATGCCCTTCGACTGCAGTCTTATATGTTAACTTACCAAGCGGTGTAATCTTAACTGAACCCATCATTACCTCCAACAAACCGACAAAATACGAGCATATCACAGAAAATCGTTGCGAAATCAATCCGATTCTATCCGAATTATAAAGCACAATCTATTGTGTGTGATTGATCAAGCAGACAACAACACAAAAGTGGATTCTATCACTTTTTTACGCATTAGGCATCGAGCTTGTGATGTATAAGCTTGACGCAGTCAAGTCGCTTTGTTAAGATTCATTTGTGACAGAGATCCGCAAACTACCCCAATCAGAAATCGACAAGATTTGCGCTGGCGAGGTTGTTGAACGGCCGGCTAGTATTGTTAAAGAACTCATCGAAAATGCGATCGATGGACACTCCACACGCATTGAAATAAGTATTGAGGATGGCGGGAAAAGACTAATATCTGTTTCGGACAACGGCGCGGGTATTCCTACTAACGAAGTCGATTTAGCGCTATCGCCTCACTGTACAAGTAAAATCCGCAGAGCAGACGATCTGTATGAAAAGCACACACTTGGATTTCGCGGTGAAGCGCTCTACAGCATAGCTGCTGTTAGTAGATTAACATTAACTTCACGATCACGTGAAGAAGCTGTAGGATGCGAGGTTTTAACAGCAGAGGGTTCTGTCCTTTGTAAACGAATGATAGCATTTAACTATGGAACAAAAGTTGATGTGCGAGAATTATTTTTTAACACACCTGTGAGGCGAAAGTTCCTTAAAGCGAAATCTACTGAAGTAAATCATATCCTCTCTCTTTTGTATGACTATGCGATATGTTATCCCGAAATCGAATGGAGCATGTTAAGTGAGGGTAAATCAGTATTCAAGACTGAAGGAGATGGCAACATTGTTCCGGTTGTAAAACAAGTTTATAACGGCGTAGAAGAAAAGGATATTGTTTTTATTGATCACATTCACGCTCCTGTTGGTATCAGAGATTATGACATCGAGTCGGTTGCTGATAGTTTAAGGTTGTCCGGAATTGCAATTCGACCGCACCAGCATCGCACAAACAGGGCAGGGCAACACTTCTTTGTTAATCGTAGGCCGGTCCGAAATAGAATCTTTTTCAAAGCAGTTGACGATGCCTTCCGAGAGTATGTGAGTCCGGGTAAGCACCCGATGTGTGCGTTAATAATTAACATATCGCCAGCAGAAATAGATGTTAATATCCACCCTTCAAAGTACGAAGTAAACTTTAGTGATTCGCAGAAGATATATGCGCTAATAGCCATCGGAGTTAAAAGAGCGCTATCTGACGCGGCAAGTAAGAATCAGCGTGATACTGCTAGATCCGTGCTGATAGAACAACCGTTAGCAGACTTCGCAGGACAAACCGACACTGGGGCAGAGCGGATTCGCCCAATGTATCAGCAATCAATCAGCAAAAAACGTGATGATGCAATCATGCAAGCTGATAACGCTAGAAACATTACGCGTTCGGTACCACTCTACACGCAGAGAGATTCTTCGACAACACAGTTGAACGCGGATACAATCCAACCTATTAAGTCAGCGTTATCTAGTGGCGATTTCAGCTCATCGTTGTCGATAACTAAGGAAGAATCGTATTCATCGAGTAAGCCACTCTCCAGCATCGTACAGATAGGTAATACTTTTATCTCTTTCATTCAATCTGACACCTTGTACCTCGTTGATCAACACTCGGCGCATGAACGAATATTGTTCGAAGAAATATATTCAAAAATGACAACAAGCGATAAAGCCTCTGCACGACAGGGGTTGGTATTTCCAATCCTTATGCCGATCAAAGCGGTACAGATTCCATTAGTGAAGAAGTACCTGCCAGCACTTATTGCGCTTGGATTCGACGTTGAAGTTTTCGGAGAAGACACTCTGCTTCTTCGCGAAGTTCCGGCAATTGTTTCATCGCGAATCGACAGTTCAGTCTTTCAAGCTATGATGCTCGAAATAATCGAAGGCGAGAAAGAAAAAACTTTTGCGGAAATGATCAAGCATGTCGCTGCAACAACAGCATGTAAATGTGCAGTAAAAGCGGGAGAAGCGTTATCTATAGCGGAGATGGAATGGATAGTGAAAGCTTTAACAAACATAAGAGATAGCTTTACTTGTCCACATGGACGTCCGACTATGTTAAAATTTAGTGTCAGAGATATTGGCAAGTTGTTTCAAAGGAGCTGAGTGATACTCTGTGTCGATCATCGGTCAATCCTGTTGGGATAAGCGCGTACAGAATTTGTTTGGCTGTATATCCGACAAATACGATATCGGCAACACACTTATCAGTTTCGGTCTGCACATCAAATGGAAAAGAGCAATGCTGACTCGCTCCGGAAAGCTGGTAAAAGGTGCTCGAATTTTGGATGCGGCTACTGGAACAGGCGACATCGCGATCCTAGCAAAGAAGTTGGTTCCTGATTCCACAATTATGGGCGTAGATTTTTCATCTAAAATGCTTGACAAAGCAAAGAAGCGTGCCAATAAAATACTTGTGAACAATAGAGCGACTGACAATTCGGATATCACTTTTTTTGAAGCTGATGTGCGCAGCCTGTCAATGTTCGATAATGCTTATTTTGATCTCTATACAATCGGTTTTGGACTTAGAAATATTGAAGATAAAAAACTAGCTCTAAGTGAAATGCGGAGAGTATTGAAAGTTGACGGAGTCTTATCGATACTTGAGCTCTCAAAACCAATGCCGATAGCCGTGAAACCTTTTGCATGGCTTTATCTATGGTGTGTAATGCCATTTTTTTCGCTGTGTTTTTCAGGGAGTCAAAAAAATTATTTATGGCTAGCGCAATCCTTAAACGATTATCCCGACTACGATAGCCTAAAATTAGAACTCGAAAATTCAGGTTTCACAGATGTTGCTCGCGTTTTTTTCGGATTAGGAGTCGTTTCATTGATATCGGCACGAGCGATATAGTGATTTTCTCGCTATTTTGATTGGCTTCGCTTCAAAAGCGCGGCTCAAAAAGTTTTTCAGGAGGTTGTGTAAATGGCGAAAAATGTTGATGCGACAGCTCGCATAAAGAAAATCGCGCCTCATCAAATCCCATACAGCACAATCTTGAGACTCACTCAATATCTAAGAGTAGTTGAAAAGATCGACGAACTTGGCGTACGTAATATTTCCAGTGCGGAACTCAGCGAAGAGACTTTAATAAACAGTTTCTTAGTCCGCAAAGATTTGTCTTATTTCGGCGAGTTTGGAGTAAGAGGCGTCGGTTATGAAGTGCCGATATTGCGTAGGGAGCTAAAGAAAATACTCGGTGTTAGCACACGCCATAAAACCGTGTTAGTTGGAGCGGGAAACCTAGGTAGAGCGCTAGTGCAATATCAAGGATTTTACGAAAGAGGATTTGAGATAACGGCTATATTTGATTCGAGCCCCGATAAAATAGGAACAAAAATTCAAGAATTTACAGTTGAGAGTGTGTTTACGCTTGAGGATTACATTGTAAAGAATCCTGACATAACCATCGGAATAATCGCAGTTCCCGCGGCAAACGCGCAGTTCATTGCCAACTTATTAGTTGCAAACAACATAAAGGGTATATTGAGTTTTGCCCCCTTAACGCTTCAAATACCAGACGATGTGGTTTATGCAACCGCAGATTTAACGACACATCTTGAAATTATCAGCTACTACTTGACTCATCCTGATGCTCGAAAGACCTTTGAAGTTAGAATTTAGGTTAAGTGAAAACATACGCTCTGGCTGTGTTTGGGTGCTATCTAATTTCGACTATAGTTTTTTCTGCGCCGGCATAATTCACTAATAAGTTACTTAGTTCAGTGCAAATACTGTAAAGCTCTTCAGTTGTATAAAGCGCTGACGCGGAGTAAACAACAGCTACAACCTGCTTGCAATTGGGAAATATCTTGGTGTGCATGCTATCTTTAACGGGCGAACCGATAGGCAAACTTGTATAGTCAGGTTGCTCCTCGCAGCAGATCATAAGGTGCTTTACATCAATTACATGCCCTTCATTATTAAATACATAACTCTCGCCGGGTGCGCCCAATCGGACGACCAGCGCACCATTCAATCTTCCCACATCGAATATGCTCATTGGGAGGTTTGTTTTCATGGATAGGTAGTTGTTAATGTCAACAATGTTGTTTATGTACTTAAAAGCACCTGATTGAGATAGTTCTCGAAGTAGGAACTCACTAGCCGGACGATTTCTTCCGCTCGGAGAGTAACCACCAATTTTGAGCATATTTCGAACTTTTGATTGAACATCAGGTGGAATTGTCTCTTTCTTAGATTTAAGATCTGCCACAAGCTCTTCAATAATCAATTTCAATTCAGGTGTCGAATCAGCGACAATCACGCCTTCTGCTCGGACAAACCCTAGCATCAGTCGTGGGTCGTCAATATGCCTTCTGATTGGTATCTTCAATGCATCCATTTAACACCTGAAAAGTTAGATTGCCTCACATCAGATAAAAGAGACAGTAAGATTTACCTATCGGGTTATTAATATATCTCATTTTACGCTCTGTGCTTGAGGATCAAGAGTTCTTATATCGAACGTTCACTCTTTACATTAAGTAAAAACAGCGGTAAAATTCACAAGGTTAGTGAAAGTTGTCACGCACTTTTACTGATCTAGTTTAACAAGAGCCCATAATCCTTATGGAGGAATGAGTCTTATGTCTCCCCGAAGATTACGTATTAAAGAAAAAGTCGATTATCGTTTTTACAATTACTTATATGCTCTTCGCATAATGGAACACCAACATAAAGAAACTGTAACCAGCGAGGAGATGGAAAGGGCTACTGGTATCTTGTCGCCTACAATTCGTAAGGATTTCAGCTTGCACTTACCCGCTGAAGGCATTCGCGGAAAAGGATATGTAGTCAAAGAGCTGATTAAAGATATAGAAGGACTGTTGGGTATCGATCAAAAGTGGGATGTTGTCCTTGTTGGAGTTGGGAAAATCGGCGCTTCGATACTTGCCAATAAAAAAATTCAGCAAGCCGGTTACAATATTAAGTATGCTTTCGACAGTAATCCAGCGAAAATTGGCAGCATAATTCAGAGTATTCCAGTTCAGAATGTGCGTTATCTGAAACGAATTGTTCAATCGGAGAACGTAAAAATAGCAATCGTAGCCGTCATACACGATCAGGCTCAACGAATTGTAGATGACTTGTTAGATGCCGGAATAGAAGGCATCCTTAATATGAGTGGCGGCCAAGTGCGAGTTCCTGACAATATTATGGTTATAGAGCTTGATCTTAGTTTCTATTTAACAGAGTTGTCTCACTTCATTACTCAAATGCACGCGAAAGAAGAGGAATTGGAAGAAACATACGACGACATGGAAGATGAACTAGATATGCTTGATGAGGAGTTCGAGGGTGGCGGTATCGGGGGAAGTTAGCTGCCTTCTTTTTTAGGACTGGATTTTTCATCAGTTCGACTAATACTGCCTTGTAAGACTACCTTGCTTCCGTCGTTCTCGAACCACATGGAATCGACGATCTGCTTGGTGAGAAGAATTCCTCTTCCACTAGTTTGAAAAATATCGATGAAGTCGAGTGAAGCATTGTATACATTCTCAAACTCAAAGCCCGGTCCTTGGTCTTCGATACACATTTCCCAGCTATCTCGCAGTATTCTACCTTTAATCGTAGCGGTTTTTGATTCGTCGAATTTATGACCATGCTTAACAGAATTGACCATCATTTCGTATATGGCAAGGTGCAACATCATTGTATCGTCTCGTGTATAGTCCAACATTCCACACAGTTTAACGAGTTTCTTAGTAATGACGTCTATATGGCTAAAAGAAGAAAACGATTCATCTACAATTACGTGGTCGCGGTATTCAACAGCAATAACCAGCTTGTCGGATTCAGCATTACTTGACGAGTCGTTATCTGTGCAATTTGCTATTAAATCGTCGGGAACTTCCGAAATAGACTTTCGCGATGTCTGTTTGACAAGATCAATCAACTTCTGGTTATCACAACCTTCGTTGTCACAAATTAAACCATCTGAATAGAGCAATATTCGGCTTCCGTGAACGATATGGATTTGGTCCTCGAAGATATGATGCGATAACTCGTTTTTTAGCAAACCGAGCGGGAAGTTAGATGATTCGAGAGATAGTATTTTACCATTTTGTCGCTGCAATATCGCTGGTTTATGCCCTGCATTGAAATATTCGAGCAAACCGGATTTTGTGTTTAAGCGCGCGCAAAACAACGTCATACATAATCCCATGAAACCGAAGTTGGTGGTCACATATTCGTTAACAGCTAGGGCTATATCAATTGATTGTTTTCCGCGACTTATGAGGTGCTCTATTTCAGTATTGACACCGCTTATCACTAGCGCGGCAGTAATACTCTGTCCGCAGACTTTTCCAATAATCAAATATATCCAATCTTCGAAACAGGCAACTTTCGCATAATTCCCCTCCATTTTATTCTTAGAAATGTGCTTCAAACCTATCTCAATGTTTGGATGAACGAAATCAAAAGGAAGTAGGTGGTCTAATAGCTTTTCCGCAATAGCTATGTCTCCCGCTAAATTTTCCTTATATGCTTCATGGGTTTCGCTTAGTACTTGAAAATCATTGGACCTATCTAGACTAAGCAAGGCTGATGCTAGTTGACTTGCTATTAACCCTATAAGCGAAATTGAAACATCGCATATACTTCTCGCTTTACAGCTAATAAAATCAATTACGCCGATTGTAGTATTTCCACTACGGATTGGAACAGATAACTCAAATCCAGCACTATCTGGTTCAGAAAAATGTTTTATGTGTTTAGCAATTTTATTAACATCGCTTGTCTGGATACACTTTCCTGTCCTAGCGGCTTCGATAGGCAGGCAGTTTTCAATGTTAAGCCTTGCGCCTACATCAATCGAGTCAGCATGGCTGCCAAGCGAACTAGAAAGACACAACTCCTTCAGAACATCATCGTATAAATAAAAGGATATACAGTCAAAATTGAAGAGTTTTAGCAGTAACTCGCCTGTTGAGTTAAACAATGTTTCAGTGTTTTTGATGCACTGACTTGTCTCAAAGAAATTTGCAACTCGATACAGGTTATCAACTAGATTTTTTTCGGTTGCGCTTTGAACGATGTTTTTCAACACAAGAACTGTGAAATCTCTTAGTTTAGAGAAAAAGTCAACAGTGTTCTCGCTGAAAATGTTAAGGCTAGAGCTTTCAATAATAATCAAACCGTATGGCTTATTTGAAATTTGAACTGGCAAAACAAGTAAACACGCAGGAGTATTGTTTCGCTCATTCGACAGCTCTAAATATTTCGACATTTCTGCTTCGTAAGGCGGACTTATATGTTTTACTTCGTTTTTGTCGCACAGTTCAGCCCAATATGAAAGGGATGAATCTTCTATTCTTCTTGCCGAAGGGAGTCTTCCCCCTTTAATTGGGTATGTAAGTTGTCGATCTAAAAATTCAACGTTAGGTAACAAAGTTAGCGTCAGTCTTGTTACATAATCCAAATCACTCAATACATGCATTAATGTATGAGTTAGGGATTCATAATCTTCATGTGTATCAATCAAGGATGAAATGCCAGCTAGTTTGTGAGCGAAATGTAGCTCGTCGGCTATGTTTTTTGCAGAACGTTCGCGGGAGGTTTCATCTCTGCCAATAGCAATAATCCAAGACTTGTCGTAATCCACGACGTATCTTGAGCAGAATTCAACCAGCTTGGACTTTCCATCAGCATCTACAAACGATATCGTGACGGACTTTTCAGAAAACTCCTTTGAAAGGTGACAGAATAAAAAGCTCGCTTTGTCGGCTTGTTCTTCCGGAAACACATTAACCACAGTCTTACCAACTATCGAATCGGTTGATTTGCCTAGTAAGTAAGAAGCCGCTTTGTTGCAAAAATGAACAATCAGAGTGGATGCTTCTAGTACGAAAATCGCGTCTGGGCTTTCTGCAAAAAGCTTTTGAAAGAACATTGATTTATTTTGAGCGATATGGGCGGTTGAGGAGCGGGGTTTATAGAGTTTGGAAAGAACGGCGTATATTGCATAGACCGCAAGGGTTGATGTCAGAATCGTTATTAAAATGCGCGCGAACGGGTTAAAATCAGAAATTGTATTGAATACAAGAATAAGAACAAATACGGTTACTGAAACTATGCTTATAACGATAGCCAGTAACGAAATGAGGCTACGATTAGGAGAAGGCATCAAGTCCTCGTCCAGATGAAGTTAGCGGCACAACTCACATGAAGCGGTTGCGTGGCAACCTTGTTCATTATAACCTATTTCGCTGAATCAGTAAATTATTTTTAATCTACGTATAGTTTTGGTTCTTTGGTGAAATTCCAATATTTTCTCTGGCTGTTAATCAAGTAATCTTGAAAGGGGTATAATACGCTTGGAGGCTTTGCTATGTGTGTAAAGACTGTGCTGGTTGTTTTTGTTATTCTATCACTTGGAACTTCTGCTCAAGCTGCGACTTATGTCGACGGTACTCTTATGCATTCGGGCGGGCAGTTTGAATATACTCGGGTAAAAGTACTGAACACTTACAATGATGGATATATGACGTACTGGGTCGGCAAAGCATCAGGCAAGCGAACAGAATTTCTTTACGATCCTTATAACCGAATTTGGGTTACAGCTCCAATAACCTATATAAGCTCCGTGCTCCCGTTTGGAAATACTCAAGTTGATGGCATTATGAGAGTGTTTGGTGATGGAACTCCTGACAAACGCTTTTTCTTTGGCGACAATGGGCATACTTACTGGCGTTTTGATAAATACAGACTTCGTCAAGGGCAAAATGACCGAAAACGCAAAATACATGCATATAGTTTTTGGTTGGATTTAGACAGCGGGTACAGAGGCCCCGCTTATAAGTATATTAACGGTGAGCTTTATTACGTAACTGAAAACGCAGGGCATCCGGCATGGAACAAAGAGTTAAATACAACTTTCCTGGAGCCTGCTCCAACTCCTGATGTGCTAGATCAAGAGGCGAAGCAAGCTATTGCCGATTCAGCATTTCCGAATTGGGAATCTGAAAATACAACGCCTCCCGCTATCGAAGAAGAACCGCTAACGGAAGAAGAAAAGATTTCACTCGGCAGTTTGATAGACGAGGCGATCAAGGCTAAAGACAGCTAGACATTACTAATCTGAAGTCAATAACAGTAATATCACGAATTCACATGGAAACTATGGGCATTTGGGTGCATGCTGGTCAGCATTTCATAATATAACCGCGCCACTTGATTTTGTTTGGTTAGAGGAGTACATTCACAGTGCTTCATTTTGAAATGGAGTACGTTAGGAATTGAGGTAAATATGTCAGATAAAATGCTTGCTGCGATGAAGACTGCTCCTGCTTTTGGATGCGAGATTTGCGAAGTAGATATACCAGAGCCAAAAGACAATGAAGTGTTAATTAAAGTCAAACGAGCATCTGTTTGCGGTACTGATAGGCATATTTATTATTGGGACGAGTGGGCGCAAAATCGCATAAAACCGCCGATGATTTTCGGTCATGAGGGATGCGGCGAAATCGTTGCCATAGGACAGAACGTGCGTTCTATGAAAGTTGGAGACTTCGTATCAGCCGAGACTCATATTCCTTGCGGATTCTGCTTTCAATGTCGAACAGGAAATCAGCATCTTTGTCAGAATTTAATTATTCTGGGAGTTGAGACAAACGGAATGTTTGCTCAATACTGTAAGTTTCCAGAGACGGTGTGCTGGAAAAATCCTGACGATTTGAACGTTGATGTTGCGAGCATTCTCGAACCGTTCGGTAATGCAACCTACACTGTTATGGAATCAAACGTATCTGCAAAAGAAGTATTGATTACCGGCGACGGTCCGATCGCTGCTTTTGCTGTAGGAATAGCTAAAGCTGTTGGAGCAACTCAAGTATTTGTAACAGGACTAGTCGAACCACTGCTCAACATCTGTAAGAAAATGGGGGCAGATCATATTATAAATGTTAGTGAAGTGAGTGACCCTGAATCGTACATTCGCGATCACACTTGCGGCGAGGGTGTTGATGTAGTTCTTGAAATGAGCGGCGCACAACCTGCAATTGACCTAGGTTTTAAAGTTGTAAAGCGCTGTGGCACCTTCACCATGTTTGGAATTAGCTCAAAGAATAGAATAGAGTTTCCAATGAACGAAGGCGTTATCTTCAAAGGCTTGCGGATAATCGGTATCAATGGAAGGAAGATGTTTGAAACTTGGTATCAAGGGCGCAACTTGATAATGAGTGGGATGGTTGATCCCACCCCCGTGATTACTCATAAAATGTCGTTACGCGAGCTGGGAAAAGCTTGTGAGATGATTCATGAAGTCGAAAATCGTGTTGCGAGTAAGATAACAATTGATCCATGGAGTTAGGCATTAGCACGTTTTCCTGTTTTATATGCCTTCGGTCAAACCAAGTGAATCACATATCAGACTGTGTTGCGCTTAACATAAATGGTTATGCAGGTTATTATTACTCGCCGGCTTGCACACCACTGCCGTCAGAGCGCTTAACAGCGCAACTGCTGTGCATCCGGCGTTGTTTTATCTAAAATACAAGGTCGTCAAGATTGATGAATGAAGTGCCAGAGTTGAGTTTCACACCTAACATCGGATCGTACGAAGAACGCGTAAAAAACTTTACTTGGGATATAGCTAAAGAAGAGTTAGGCTGGAGAGACGGCGAGCCCCTTAACATAGCTTTTTTTTGTGTCGACAGAAATTGCGAAAGAGGGTTAGGCGACAAAAAGGCTCTTATTTGGGAAAGTCAAGAAGGTGAAGTCAAAACATACACGTTTGAGGATCTTCGAATCTATTCAAACGCATATGCCAAAAAACTGACCGAGTTAGGCGTAAGACCTGGGGATAGAGTAGCAATATTTTTAGACAGGATACCCCAGCTCTATTTTGTGATTTTTGGGATTCTCAAGATAGGCGCAGTCGCAATGCCGCTTTTCAGCGCGTTTCGCGATGAATCGCTCGAAGTGCGTTTGCAATCGAGTGGTGCATGTACAATAGTCACAAGCGCACGATTGGCAGCCGCTTGTCGTAAAGTCCGCCAACGTTTAACCGAGCTGAAAAACGTGCTTGTTGTTGAAGGCAGAACCGATAAACTAAAAGATGATGAGTTGTTTTTTGATGTCGAAAACGAACCTCGAGTTGAGAATTGGGACATTTATCCGACTCAACCTGAATCGCGCTCGCTCCTGCATTTCACATCGGGGACTACAGGGCAGCCGAAGGGCGCACAACATGTTCACTACTCAATTCTCCAGCAGCACTTAACTACGAAATGGGTTTTGGATGTTAAACCAGACGACATTTATTGGTGTACTGCCGACCCGGGCTGGGTTACAGGAATCTCGTATGGCGTGATCGGTCCGTGGAGTTGCGGTGTTACTCAAGTCGTACTTGAATGCGGTTTTATACCTGCAAGGTGGTACGATGCAATTCAGAAATACGAGATAACTATGTGGTATTCAGCTCCAACAGCGATTCGGTTGCTTATGCGCGAGGGTGAGGAGATTGTCAAGAACTACGATATATCAACGTTGCGTCACCTTTGCAGCGTCGGTGAACCGCTTAATCCTGAAGCTGTGTCTTGGTCGCGTGAAGTGTACGGGCTTCCTTTCCACGATACATGGTGGCAAACTGAAACAGGTTCAATTCTAGTAACAAACTTCCCCGGTATGCTTGTAAAAGACGGTTCGATGGGTAAGCCTTTTCCTGGTATTACTGTTGCGGTACTGGACGACAATCATGTACCGATTGACGAAATCGAAGTACCGGGTAAACTCGCTATCAAACCGCCTTGGCCAAGTATGTTCCGCGAATACTGGAAGCGTCCCGACGCGTATCAAAGCAAAATGATCAACGGCTGGTACATCACTGGCGATCGCGCTCGTATAGATGAAGATGGATACTTCTGGTTTGAAGGACGGGACGACGACGTAATCAATACAGGCGGCCACTTGGTCGCTCCATTTGAAGTCGAAAGCGCTCTTCTAGAGCACCCGGCAGTAGCAGAATCAGCAGCTATCGGGACACCTGATCCAGTGAATATGGAAGTCGTCAAAGCATATGTTGCTTTGAAACCGGGCTTCGAAGCCACACGCGATCTTGAATTAGATATAATGAACTACGTGCGTAAGAAGCTCTCGCCTCTTGCAATGCCTCAATACGTAGAGTTCGTCGAAAAATTACCAAAAACCCGTTCTGGAAAGATTATGCGTCGAGTCTTACGAGCCATGGATCGCGGAGAGGAACTGGGTGACATTAGCACTCTCGAAGACTAAAATAGTACAGCGATCAGCCGTGTAATTGTATAAAAGGAGAAAAGTATGACACTTGAAGATGTCGTTGTTGAGTATGTTTCAGATGAATACCTTGAGGAAGATGACGATGAGATTGATCTCGATTCGCCTCTTATTTCCGCGGGTATAGTCGATAGTTTTTCTATGGTTTCCCTAAAGGCTTTCCTCGAAAACAAATACATGATTAAGATTCCTGACGAGAAAGCTACGCCTGAAGCGTTTGATACCGTACGAAAAATCTGCTCATTGGTTCGTGAATTCAAACCGGAAGCTTGACCGAGCATCCATCTTGTAAAAACTTAGTTAAGTATGTCTAACTCGATACTTGCAATCGGTCATTGATGCTCGAACTAACTGTTTTGTATTGCTTTTAGGAGGAATTAAATTGGTTTATTCTGACGAACTTCGCAAGTCATATCAAGACCAGCTTGCTGGCATGAAAGATGCCGGTCTTTACAAAGAAGAGCGCTACATTCACTCCGAACAGGGTGTGGATATTATAGTTGAATTTCCTGTCGGAAGTGCACCTCGGCCGGTAATGAACTTCTGCGCTAACAATTATCTTGGACTATCAAGTCACCCTGAAGTTGTTGAAGCAGCTCACGAAGGGTTAGGCACAAGAGGCTATGGTATGTCGAGTGTCCGCTTTATATGCGGTACGCAAGACATTCATCGACAGCTTGAAAACAAACTTACCGAGTTTTTTGAAACTGAAGATACTCTGCTGTTTCCTTCATGTATGGATGCGAATGCTGGATTCTTTGAAGCCGTTCTCACAAAAGACGATGTAATGATTGCTGATAGGTTGATTCATGCGTCGCTCGTTGATGGAATTCGTTTGTGCAGTGCGCAATACGATACATATAAACACTCTGACATGAAGCATCTTGAAAAGAAACTGGAATTATGGCAATCCGCTCGCTCTCGACTAATTGTTACAGATGGCGTTTTTTCTATGGACGGCGATATCGCCAAACTGGACGAGATATGCGATCTTGCTGAAAAATATAATGCTATGGTGCTTGTGGACGACTCACATGCGAGTGGATTTATTGGCAAGCACGGCAAGGGTTCTCATGAACACTGCGGCGTGCTTGGACGAATCGATGTTATTACAACGACTTTAGGCAAAGCGCTGGGTGGGGCAAGCGGAGGATGCGTGAGTGGCAGAAGCGAACTTGTGGACATGTGCCGTCAGCGCGCTCGCCCTTATCTTTTCAGCAACACTGTTGCGCCGGTTATTGTTTCAGGTGCGCTTCGCGTGATGGATCTAATAATGAAATCTACCGAGCGTCGCGATAAGCTCGAATGGAACAGTGAATACTGGCGCAAAGGGCTGACGGACTTAGGGTTCGATCTTAAGGAAAGCCAAACACCGATCGTTCCGATAATGCTTTACAACGCAAAACTCGCTCAAGATATAGCTCGTGACATGATGGACGAAGGTGTCTATGTTGTTGGCTTTTTCTTCCCAGTGGTTCCAAATGGCGCAGCGCGTATACGTACGCAAATCTCTGCTGCGCACGATAAAGAGCACCTAGATAAAGCGCTTTCAGCTTTTGGTAGGGTCGGCGAGAGGTATGGCATTCTCGGATTGAAGAAAGACGAGATTATCGGAAAATATGGAATGTAATTCGCTGATCTGTTGATTACAGATTTTTAAGCCCTGTGTTAATACAGGGCTTTTTCTTTGCGAAATACCCAGTAATATGATCTTCATAAGCTCATTTAGTTCACGCGAAGTGAATGCGTATTGGAAACCTGCCGACGTTTTTAACACGAAAGATAAGAACTAGCATTACAAATCAAACAATCAGTCTAGGCCTGTGTGTGTCGCAAATTAAGCAACAAGTGAAAATACGAGTATTTCAACTTTCAAGGCGATGTACTTGGAACATTTATCTGAAATGTCCGTCTATATATGTGAAGCCACCCAATGGCTTCAAGCTTCAAATTACCCCTCCCCCCAATGAGAGCCTTCCAAAAAAAGGAAGGCCTTTTTTTTGCACCAAACATCCTCGATGCAACCGTATATCCCGTTTGTTTTGTGTTAGAATTTCGCTCTATGTTGGTTCATCCTGTTAGGTTAGGTCTCGCTTTAGGTTTTACAAACTCTGCGTTCATTCTCGTGATAGGGCTGCTGTCCGCACTAACTAAATTCGGTGATGAATGGGTTCGATTGTTTAGTAGTATTTACTATGGGTTTAACGCGACTCTGGTTGGTTTGGTGATTGGAGTTATCTGGGCATTTTTTTCTGCGCTTTTCATTGGGATACTATTTGCTCACATTTTTAATTTTTTCATATACCTTGACCATAGCGATGAATATGAATGAAATTTTTAATTCATCAATGCTACCCTGACGGTCTCTTATTCAAGGTCGCTAAGCTTGGAAAACGTAATACATAAGAACACGGATACTACAAACAAAGGGAATCTACAATCCAAAAAAACCACGCAGCCGGCGTACATCTCTGTGATGTTAATACAGTTGTGTTTGGTAAGTGGAACATACATATTTGCTAAGCTGGGAGCGGAAGAAATACCAGTGATTTCGCTTGCGGTAATGCGGTTTCTAATCAGCGCAAGCGTTTTATTTATTAGTTGTTTAGTTGCAAAAAAACTTCGTATGATCGAACGAAAAGATATCGGAATGTTGCTTCTTCTAGCGTTCCTACTTATACCTGTTAATCAACTACTTTTCTTATTTGGGCAACGTTCCGCAGCGACAACTCATGGCGCACTCATCTATGCCTTGACGCCTATTTTTATCGCGATATTTGCTTGGATTTACCTAAGAGAAAAAATCTCGCGAATTAGATTGCTTGGGATAGCGCTTGGCGTATGCGGTGCTCTATACGTTATAAGCGGAAGTCAAACGCATTTTAGCCGCGAAGCGTTTTTTGGCGACATCCTTATCGTTATCGCGATGATCAGTTGGGCGCTGTTTACCGTTGTTGGTAAACCATTTATCACAAAGTATGGAACACTGTTGTCGTCAGCAGCTGTTCAAGTTACAGGGATAGTAATGATAAGTCCGATGATCCCTTCCTCTTACAACGAACTGGTTGTCAAGTATCAGGAGAATGGTATTGCCTTAATAGGATGGCTTTCACTTGGTTATCTCGCTTTGATTACTTCAGTTGTAGCATATTTATTATGGTACTGGGCGTTGGCAAGATCGAGCGCAGTTCAAACAGGAGTGTGGATGAGCTTGCAACCAATAGTTGCCACTATCTACAGCTATCTAGCATTTGGCAATAAAGAATTAACGCTATATTTCTTTGTCGGCGGCGCAATCGCGACTATTGGAGTGATTATCACCCAAACAGGGAAAAGACAACCGAATAGTTCGGTTTCATAAAAGGAGCTTGATCTATATCGTGTTAAAATAAGCGTTTATGTTCACAGGATTGATTTCGGAAGTTGCTACCGTGACGCGTATAGAGACGCGCGGCGGAGTTGCGGCTTTACAGGTTCACGCCTGCGAGGCTGCGAAGACTGCAGTTGCAGGCGATTCTGTTGCAATAAACGGTGCATGTCTGACTGCAAACGAGGTAAGCTCTGACAAAATCGTCTTCGATGTTAGTAACGAGACGCTGAAAGTGGCTAACATCGACCTTCTGAAAATCGGCGATAAGGTAAACGTCGAGCTTGCGTTGAAAGTCGGAGATAGACTTGGAGGTCATTTTGTTTTGGGGCATGTTGATTGTCTCGGGCTCATTAGCAAAGCGAAAAAGCCATCGAAAACATCCGAAGGGATTTTGGAACTTGAGATACCGAACAAGTATTTGCTATGGACTGTCGAGAAAGGTTCCATTGCCGTAAACGGGATCAGTTTAACGATTCAGAGTTTACAACAGAATAAAGTTAAATCTATTGTGATTCCTCATACTTGGGCTAACACAAATCTCGAACTTGCAAAAAAAGGCGATTATGTGAATGTTGAGTTTGACCTGATTGTTAAAGCCGTTATCCGATCAACAAAAGGTATCATTGGTGACGATCAAAACATCTCATTCGACAAGCTAAGCGAATGGGGTTATTGAGTCTTTTCAATGCATCTGCGTAGGAGATTTGATGGAAATAGAAAGAATTGAAAGAGTTGAAACGGCGATTAAGGAGCTGCGGGCTGGCAGGTTTATCATAATCGTAGATGATGCCGATCGCGAAAACGAAGGTGACTTCGCTATCGCAGCAGAATTTGTAACACCGGAGTCGATTAATTTTCTTGAGATTCATGCGCGTGGACTCATTGTTGTTCCCATGACTGGAGCGCGCTTAGATGCTTTACAGTTGCCGCTTATGGTTGAGAGTTCCACTGAAAGACATGGAACAGCGTTCACAATAAGTTGCGATGCTCGTGAGGGTACAACGACTGGAATATCGGCTTCAGATAGAGCGAGAACAATACAAGTGTTAATGAGTCCAAATTCTAGACCAGAAGACCTTTTGCGTCCCGGTCATACCTTTCCCCTGCGTGCCGATCCTGCGGGAGTGCTTAGACGAATTGGACAAACAGAGGCGATTATTGACCTTACTAAACTCGCGGAACTTAAACCCTGCGGTGTTATTTGTGAGATCAAGAACTCTGATGGCAGTATGGCGAGAATGCCGGAACTCGAAGTCCTATCTGCTGAACATAAAATTCCCATCGTACAAGTTGCGGACATAGTGCATTACAGACTGCAGAAAGAAAACTGGGTAACTGAAGTCGCTCGCGCGAAAATGCCGACAAAATTCGGGGATTTCACGATTGTTGCATTTGCAGCGCGTGATCTGGACGAAGAACATGTTGCGCTAATCAAAGGCGACATATCACCAGATAAAGAGGTGCTAGTAAGGGTTCACAGCAAGTGCTTGACCGGCGATACATTTGGAAGTCTGCGATGTGACTGTCAAGACCAGTTACATTTTGCTTTGAAACTAATTGCTGAAGAAGGCTCGGGGGTTATCGTTTACCTTAACCAAGAAGGACGCGGAATCGGACTAGCAAATAAAATCAAGGCATATGCGTTGCAAGAAAAAGGCTTCGACACAGAAGAAGCTAATTTCAAACTTGGATTACCTTCTGATAAACGCGAATATGGGGTCGGTGCGCAAATATTACGCGGGCTTGAAGTTAGGAAGATTAAGTTGATAACAAACAATCCTAAGAAACTCATAGGGCTTGAAGGCTATGGATTAACAATCGTAGATAGAGTCGGTATTCCATTCGAGAGTGTTTGTAATGAACATAATCGGTTTTATCTTGAAACCAAAGAACAGCGAATGGGACATTTGATTCCGCACGAAGCGGAGGTGAAATGATGAAGCGTGTCGCAAGCCGAAAATTTGTTGATTTGAAAAAAATTGAGTTGAATCACATTTGTTTGTTAATTGTCATTGTGTCAGTCGCTTTCTTGTTTGCATGTCCAACCCAAAAAGAAAATGTTGACAATGGCAAAAAAACGAATGAAGATGCTGCAAGTACGCATGATTCGAGCGGAGTTGAATTGACCTTCAAACAGGTGATAGCGATTGATGGATCGTCAACAGATTCAGGAAGATTCACAGACATCAGAGCAATTGCTTCAACAAATGATTCGATTTTCGTTGCCGATAGAGAATTCGCGCAAGTTCTTCAGTTTAGCAACGACGGCGAGTTGTTAAAAACTATCGGAAGCGGTCTGCGATGCAAAGACTTCAAATTAAACGACGAAGATCTGTATGATACCCACAGTAAATACGACGAACATTTGTCTAATGAGCTAGCGAACGAAATCGCTTTGCATAGATTTTTCTGCATTGAAGACTTGGACATAGAAAGTGGTCACCTGTATGTTCTTAACTCCTTTTTTACTTCATTAACGGTTGATAAAGCGCTTGGACCAGCGATCTTCGAGTTCACGCTTCAAGGCAAATTTGTCGAAAAACACGTAATTGATCAAACATTACAGCCTTCAAGATTAGATTTCACGGACTCAATTCAATATATAATGTCAGACTCAATATATGATGATGTTATAATCGCGCAGAAGGGGAAGACTGAAACTTACATAAACAAAAAGATAATTACAAACGTTCGAACCTATTACTCTGAAATACTGAAGAACATAGATAATCCCGCAGAATTATCTGCTCTAAGGACGAAGTTCTCTAATCAAGGAATGCGCAAAGAGAACTATCGCGAAATAGGTGGTGTTGCACTATACACACCGATAATCGACGGGAGATTAGATCCGGATTCAACAAAAGCGATTGTTTGCGACGCTGGAAACTCACGGATTAAGATTCTAGATGTTTCAGGAAACATATTAAAGATATTAACAAGCGACTCTGTCGATGGTGTGACACTCCTAAAGCCTATCGACGTTTCGGTTGACAAAAAAGGAAACATGTTTGTTCTTGACAGTGAGTCGAAGTCGGTGGTTGTTATTGATAAGACGTTTGAATATGTCGGCGTAGTTAACTCAAGTGATTTTGTGGAACCCGTATCTGTCGATGTCAATAATTCAGGGAAAGTATGGGTTGTGGATAAAGGTGCCGCAAAGGTTTTTGGATTTGAACAACAGTAAACACAAATCAAGCCATCTATCGCAAATCGTGCTTTGCCTTTTGAGAGACGGGGTTTTGCGGGGCGATAGAAAGGCGTTAGCGCGAGCGATATCTTTATGCGAGGATTCACCGCTTGTCGCCGCGCAACTTCTGTCTTCGTTTGGGGCGATTTCTAAAGACTCGATGAAAATTGGGTTAACTGGGCCGCCGGGCGCAGGCAAGAGTACACTTTTATCTAAATTAATAACTGGTTTTGCGAAATCAAAAACCCGGGTTGGGGCTGTTTTAGTGGATCCATCAAGCCCTATCTCGAAAGGAGCCGTGCTTGGCGACAGAATTAGGTTAGGGGATGAAACCTTAAATGAAAACGTATTCACAAGAAGTCTTGCGAGCCGTGGGAGTTTAGGTGGGTTAAGCGTTTCAGCATCCGCTGTAGTTCGATTGTTAGAGCATTGGGGTGCGCATGAAGTGTTGATAGAAACAGTTGGTATCGGCCAGCAAGGCACGGACATTAGATGGCTGGCTGACGTTGTACTGCTAATTTTATCGCCAGGAATCGGCGATTCGATCCAAACTATGAAAGCTGGAGTGTTCGAGACTGCTGATGCTTACGTAATTAATAAATCAGATGTTATGGGCGCAGAAAATTTAGCAGGCATTATCGAATCGGAAATTGCGGGAGTTGACGGCTCGAAGCCTAATGTGTTTATGACAAACGCAAGAACAGGCGAGGGTGTTGGTGTTTTGATTGACTGGTTAAGAAAGCACTTTACCGAGCGTAATAGGAGAGACAACAGAGCTAGAGTTGAGGAACGCGTCAAACACGAATTGCTGTTTTTAACAGAAGCGTTACTAATTAATCGCATGCTGGAAGACGCCGATCTTGAATTGAAAATGCGCGAGACTATCGAAGAAATAATAAATAAGAGAGCTGATGTATTCACGGCTGCATTATCACTATCAGAGATTCTTGTCTATGAAAAATAGTTGCGCTTTACAATTTGAAATGTTTACAATCGTATTTTCCTAGATGCTAATATGCCTGTTGTATGCAGATATTAGGATTTCGAAAGCCGATATGTTTGGAGACTAATTCAAAGGAGATTTACTTTTTTTCACTCGATTGTGGAAAACGCTCATTCACTTAGGTATAATGCTTAATCAGCAAGCTAAACCGATGGTGTTTGTCTGATAGGTGTATTAGAAGGTCTCGCTTATTCAGGAGGTAAGATTATTGGAAAAGGTTATTTCCAGCAAAGAGCTTATACTTGGCGAAAAAATGGAATTTCTCGCTTTGTTCGGTCCAAAATCTTTTTTTTGTTCAACCGAAGTTGACGATATCCTTTTGAAAGAACGTCAAGGTACATCAAAGAAAGCGGACGACATAATCGCAGTATTCAGCTCTCCTGCATACCGCGCTACAACGAGAGGCGTGTCAAAGCTTAGGCCAACCTACGAATTAGCCCAATTTTCCAAAGAGGAAGTCAGTAAAGCTGACAATTTACGTCTTGAAGACTCGGTAAAGATGTATTTGAAAGCAATTGGTCAAGTACCGCTTTTGACGCCCGAAGAAGAGATTTATTATGCACGGCGTTATCGTGAAGGCGATTTATCGGCTAAAGAACGTCTTATTGACGCCAATCTACGTCTAGTCGTTTCAATAGCGAAGAAATTCCTTAATCGCGGAATGAGTTTTCTCGATCTCATACAGGAAGGGAACTTGGGATTGATACGCGCTGTCGAGAAGTTTGATCTTGATCGCGGATTCAAACTTTCTACATACGCGACTTGGTGGATACGTCAAGCTATTAGCAGAGCGCTTGCCGATCAAGGTGAGTTGATTCGCAAGCCGGTTCATATGGTTGAAACCATAACAAAGTTGTCGAAGGCGAGCAAAGAACTGCAGCAAACAAAAGGGCGTGAACCTACCAGCAAAGAAATTGCTGACAGGATGGATGTATCAGAAGAAAAGGTGCGCGACATCCTTAAAGTGGCGCAGAAGCCAATTTCTCTCGAAAAACCTATTGGAAACGACAAAGATTCATTGTTTCAAGACTTTCAGGAAAACAAGAATATCATCGCTCCTGAAGTCGAGACGATGTATGATTTAACAAAAGCGAAGATAGACAAGATTCTGAAGTCGCTTGGCGAACGTGAGGAAAAAGTGATTCGTCTTCGTTACGGACTCGATGACGGTCATCCTCGAACGCTAGAGGAAGTTGGACGCGAATTCAACGTAACTCGCGAGCGCATCCGTCAAATAGAAGTCAAAGCGCTCAAGAAACTCAAACATCCGAGTCGTAAAAAGCAGTTTCTAGGTCTTCTTGAGTTTTGCGACCGTAGCAAACCATAACTTTTGCTTTTTAGGGAATAATAAGGCGGAGGCGAAAGCTTCCGCCTTTTTTGTTGTCTAACGTCAAGTCGAGTCACTTATGAGAACTTCACAAAACCGTTCAACACAAGGCGCAGCGAAATCGCTTGGGTTGTCTGCGGGTGCATCGCCGATTATAGGCGCGCTTGCAGTAATTGTATTTTTGCTTGATATTGCTGCAATATCTTTTTTCTGGTTTTACGGAGCGACTATTGATACAGGCGATCAATACAGCAAAACTCCAGCAAAGAAAGACCTTACTAGTTTTCCATATCGTTATTCAGCCGCTTGGCAGTATCCCCCAGTGATATACGATTTTGCCGAAGTTTCGGATAGTTCAGCTGGTAACGGCGATTTTACGGAAAAATACACATGGTTGCGCATGAATTATTTAGCTCAAGCCAACCCTCCAGAATTTCACTCTAATAATCCTGCAGTTGGCGCGCCTAGTATTATTCACCTGCAAGATACAACAACCGTGCGAACTGACTTAATGCAATTGCTTCAAGGCAAACAGCATAACGATCCGCAAGTTGTCCAAGTGCTTTCAAAGAGAATTGTTAAGCTTGACAATGGTTGGATTGCTGAAGTAGATGTTCCAGCGAAATCGTTGAATTTCTATTTACCGGAGAGTTCAAACATAAAAGCTAGTAACTCAAACACGAGTGGAATAGAGGTTAGTATAGCCCCGTTGCTAAACTCTGATGCTAAACCAGTCATTGTTAAATCCCTCAATAATTACTTAAGCGATAATGAATATCCATTGACTCTTGCGACAGGAAAGAGCGCTCCAATGTTAGTTGCTTGTAGTCGAGGAACGCTCTTGAAGTTAAGCGAAAGCGGTCATTTAATTGAAAAAACAAAAATAACTGGAGAGATATCAACAACTGCTGAATCGAAAGAAGGACGATTTGTAAAGAAAACTGCTCCAGACGATTTCTGGGAGCCAATTGGTGGTGTTTTCTTAGGAAAGCATTTGGTTGGAGTTGATACTGTTTTGCTGATCCGTCGAATGATGGTAATTGTATTGCTTGCAACCCCACTTTTCGCGTACCTTTCTTTTGCGTGGGCGATCGATCGGTCGAAACGGCATGACAAGTACGGTTGATTAGAATTGTTCTTGTTCTTTTCGGTAAACGACTTGTCGTGCTAAAATTGAGTTTTGCAGCGTTGATGGGGTTTAAGAATGAGTGTCCGTTTTAAGCTATCGAGTTTATTGCTTTTAGCAGTTGTAACCCTTGTGTTGGTGCCTCTTACGAGTTTCGCGCAAGGCGATGTTCAAGTTCAAGTAGATGTAAAAGAAGTTGAACCTGGTGCGGATCGTCCTGTACCCGAGAAGCCGGTTGGCGAGGCGGTGAAAGGCTCTTGGTGGAGATACGAGCCTAAAGGTCCGTTCGATTGGATTACTCAACATCCTTTAACTTTGATGTTTCTGCAACTGCCAACCGAATCGGCATACCTTTTATCAGCCGGGCAAAACAGACTAGGTTACCGTCTGGATATGGCAAATTCGTTTTTCGTTAAGCAAAGCGGAACAGGATTAGTCCAGATTGATCTAGAAGGATTAAGGCATACTTTCAACTATCGACGGGGTATCAACGACCGCATAGAGCTCGGCGTATTTCTTCCTCTTCAATCTAATACAAGCGGATTTCTTGACGGTACTATTCAAAACTGGCATGACATGTTCGGACTTCCAACGGGAGATAGAACGAATTTCGCGAAAAACCAGTTTGCTTATGTTGTTGCTGTAGACAATTCATTCCGTATCAATGGAGAAAGCGACCAGTTCGGATTGGGGGATATAGTTTTCACCGGTAAATACTTCATAAGACCGGAAGACGGTGTATACCCCGCTTTAAGCGCACGAGCAGGCATAAAAATCCCAACAGGCGATTCAGGAAGTCAACTCGGAAGCGGTGGATTTGATTTCGGGATTGGGTTGCTTGCTCAAAAAACCTTCGGACGTTTTATTCTTTATGGGCAAACCGATTATGTGTTCACGGGTGGAAGCGATTTTAATCTTGAAAACCACGATCTATGGAAATGGTCGATAGCAAGCGAATACCAAGCCAACAGAAAGCACTCATGGATTCTTCAGCTTCAAAAAGTAACAAATCCTTTCTACACCAGCGTGGACGATATCGACGTTGACACGGTAGAGATGGCGATAGGTTGGAAGCGGTATATTGGCAGAAACATCATTTGGGAAGGCGGATTTTCCGAGGATGTTGTAGTTGACAGCGGTCCCGATTTTGCAATCTTTTCCCAGTTTTCGTATACCTTTTAGTTTTTTAGGCAGGTGAGTTAGATGACGCGCACTCACATTGTAATTATTGCCTTATTAGCCTTCACGCTAATCGTCACAATGATTTATACGTGCCAGATGAAAAAGTTCGGTATTGGTTCGCGTACAGACGGCGACATTCCAATGATTGGCGACGGGCAGGGCGATGATGCATTAGTCGGCGGATATGTTATCCCCGAAGGCGCAGATACGGGTCAGTTGACCGTTGTTGTATATGTTGATAAAGATAGAGTCGGTGCCGAGAGTGAAATATTTGTATATCGAGCAGGATTACACGACAGTGCTTTAGTTCAGATTAAAGACGGAATAGCGCAAATGCTCGAAGTCGGATCATACGATGTGCAAGTTGTTTACATAGACGATGCAGGAATGAAACACGAAAAATGGGTCGAAAAACTCCAGCTCGTGTCGGGCGAATCTTTGTCTGAAAAAGTGTCTTTCGAGTACGGACAGCTGGCTGTTGATGTCGGCGGCGCTGGCACTTCCTACACTGCAAGCGATATTGTTGTCGAAGTTTTTCCAACTGGAGAAACAAAAAAAAGCGTTGCGAAAGCTACGGCGGATTCAGCGATAAATCTGCTTGACGGTAAGTACGATGTGAGATTCTATGTTGAGTTTATAGCAGGCATAGACGAAGTATGGGAAAACGAAGTTGAAGTCAAGCCAGGCTTAACTACAACGGTAGAAGTGAACTTCAGCGGCGGCGCACTCATTGTGACATTGCAAAAGGGAAAACCACTTCCTGGCGCAAAGATTACAGTTTTTGACAAGGGAAAAACCGATAATCCAGTTGCTGAAGGGGATCCGGGTGAAGAACTGAATGTGCAACCGGGTGTTTATGATATTCTCGTCACAATCGGTGAGGCAAAAACAAAGTATGAGTACTGGGAGAAAGATGTCGAAGTAAAGAAGGGTAAAACTAACAGGGTTAACATCACACTTCCTGTAGGCACAATAAAAGTGAATGCGTTTTCCGGCAGCGGAAGTCAGATTGCTGGAACAGAATTTGATGTGTATGTTTACAGAAAAGACGAGACCAGCAATTCGTTGTTGAACGTAAATGGAGCGGACACATTTACGCTTGAAGCGGGTTCATACGATATGCGGGTTGAATTCACAAATAGTCAAGCTCAACCTTCAGTGTGGATTAGGGATGTCGGCGTTACGAAAGGAGAACACCAAACATTGCGCGCCGAGTTTTCTGTGACAAGCATAACTACAACAGTCAAAGTGGGTAACGAAGAACTTCCGGGCAACAAAGTCAACATATACTATTATCGTGAAGGAAGCGCGGACTACTCCGGTATGACTATTTCAGGTCAACCCGCCGTTTTAGATGCCGGCAAGTATAAAATAAAAGTCGAGTGGTATGGCGGAGAAGTCAACATAGAAGAATGGGTAGGCACCGAAACTGCCGAAGCTGGCGAGACGCTTAAACTCGAACACAAACTCAACGCCGGCTGGGCTTTCTTCAACACACAGTCGGGAGAATTAAACGGGCTTAGTGTAAAAAACGTAAAAATCAATGTATCGGTCGGCGATAAAGTCCTGTTGCCCGCTGGCGTGTACTATTTGAAGACAGCCGATGGTGAAGCGATTACATTAGATATCGGCGCAGGCGGTAATCACGAGTATTAGTTGTTAATTTGTCAAGTTTTCAGGTATATACATATGGGTGATGAAAGATGATGAATAACTTCAAGACTTTTATGTTGATTCTTGCTATGAGCGCGCTGATACTTTGGATTGGGCATATGCTGGGAGGTTTCAGCGGGTTAATAATCGCGTTCGCTATAGCTCTCGTTTTCAATCTAGCATCGTTCTGGTTTAGCGATAAAATGGTCGCGAAGTTGTACGGTTGCCGTGAAGTGTCGGCGTCAGAATCGCCGCGCCTTTACGAGATGGTTGAGCGTTTATCTAAGCGAGCTGGATTACCTATGCCTCGCGTTTTAATGATGGACAATCCTGTTCCAAACGCATTTGCTACTGGGCGCGACCCTGCTCATTCAGCTATCGCTGTGACAACAGGACTGCTTCAGATTGCCGAACACGACGAAGTAGAAGGCGTTATAGCCCACGAACTATCGCACATAAAACATCGGGATACACTCACGATGATGGTTGTTGGGATGATGGCGATGATGTTTATGTTCGCT
>CAZRQJ010000007.1:399-30388 GCA_964602075.1 uncultured Planctomycetia bacterium | reverse complement strand
CGCTTATGGCTCTCGACTGCGACTATATTATCGTGTCGAATCCGACGTGCGCGAAAACTATGCGCTATGTCTATCACGAACGCTTCGGCGCGGAGTTCGCCGAGTTTGCTTCCAAAGTGCGAATGGACTACGAGATAATCAATCTAATACGCAACGCTCTGCCGATTGAAAAGAGCGGCGATTACGTTGGCTGGCACGACCCATGCCATCAGCGATACGCATACAAAGCGGTGAAAGAACCGCGCGATCTGCTGTCAGCCTGTGCGAATTACACCGAGCGGGAGGGCGAAAACGAATGCTGTGGATTTGGCGGCACGTTTTGTATGGACTTCGCGGCTATGGCGCAGCGAATCGCCTCGGATAAAGGCGCATTTCTTGCAGTCGCGCCCGAAACCGAAATCGTGACAACCTGCCCCGCTTGTCTTTACTACCTCAACCAGCATGCCGCATCAACAGGCGCAAAACACCACGCCGCACACTTGAGCGAAATTGTTGATAGAGCGGTGAAGTGAAAATTCTTTTATGCTACAAATGCGGCAGTAATTCACAGATGAAGTGCAACAGGGTGTGATAGTTGGGATTGAATCAGTTCGAGTTCGAGTTTGAAAGCCTTGAGCGGGGTAAGACAACCCAGAACCTTTAGCGGCCGGTTATTCATTTCAAGTCTGATATCTTTTAGTTTGCTCTCGGTCGTTTGCAAATATCGGTAGATCGTTTCGGGCACAACCTCTTACTAAGATGTTCAATCTCATACCTGCCAGATATCTGCTCGCACGACCAGCCGTACATAAACCCTTCCGTCACATTCGCTCACAGACAGCGGGACACCGCTTGTGCGGGGTTGGGTGGAAAGCCGGGTTATCTACGCAAAATATTGACTTCCCGCGATTGTAACCATCGTGACAGACTCTCCGAATCGTGCGGTAAAACAACGCAAGTTGTTTTATGATTTCGGCACGCAAGTGCTGTTTTATCAGTTGCCTTATAAGGAAAAAACACATTCCATGCGGGAAGTTGCCTTCCCGAACCCAAAATCGCTTGCGCGATTTACACCGAACAAAACGACAACGGAGTAACGTGCCACCTGCTCACGCCGCAGACCGTCGTTCTGTCATCCCACCAGCGGCGATCTTACGACTAAAAGTAGTTCTCTTGACTGAAATCTGTGGTAATAAAACTGTGCGTTGGGTAGTATTGCCTAACTAATAGTCATCAAGGAGCAAACTGTGCAGAATATATCGTTTTGTCTGTGGTTTGAGAGCGAGGCGGAGGAAGCCGCCAACTTCTACGTGTCGCTTTTCGACAATGCTAAGATTTTAAGCGTTTCGCGTTATCCCGAATCAGTTTCAAAGGCTTCGGGCATTCCCGAAGGAACCGTAATGACCGTATTCTTCGAACTTGCGGGAACAAGATTTATGGCGCTCAACGGCGGGGGACCAGCCAAATTCAACGAATCCGCTTCGATTATGGCGAACTGCGATTCGCAGGACGAAATAGACAGGCTGTGGAACAAACTTACCGCGGACGGCGGCAAGGAAGTACAGTGCGGCTGGCTTACGGACAGATTCGGTGTGTCGTGGCAGATTGTGCCCACTGTTATTGGCGAACTTCTCGATGGCTCGGATCCTGAACGCGTAAATCGCGTGATGCAGGCGGTAATGCAGATGACGAAGCTCGACATCGCAACGATGCGGCGAGCGTACGACGGCGAGTGAGCTGGCTTGCGGAGAGTAGCACGGATGTCGCGGTTGAATTGAAATTCGCGTAAGGAAAGTAGCACAGGCTTCCAACCTGTGTAGATTGATAAGACACAAACGGGACGTTTATGCCTGTTTGAATGTGCCCAAGGCTTAGTTCTGTGCAAGGAACACACTCACGCAGGGTCAGGTCCGCTAACCGCGGCAGTTCGGAGTAGAAATTCACCGCAGAGACACCGAGACGCAGAGGCTTTGATGAAGGTTAGAAAAAAACAAGATTGTCCTCTCTGCGAATTCTGCGCCTCTTTGTTTATCGCCTGCAGGAACCTAAACCTGCGCCGCGTGAACTATTCCAAGCCTTCTCGCCACGTTTTTTCAGCCATGGCAACGGGGACGCTGAAGAGTTTCAACCCGTCTACTTCAAAGTTGAACACAGCTCCTTTCGATGTATCTTTGATATCGGTAGCAGCGGCTGCGCCGGTTACAACGCCGGCGTTTTCTACTGGCACGCCAAGCGCGACCGCTTGCGCCACAAAACGGCTTGCGTTTTCGGGGGTAACTTCAACGAGCCAGCGGTTGCCGGATTCGCAGTACGCCGCCGACAGGTGCTCCGCTTTGAGTTCCGCTCCCATGTCGTTGAACTCGCCCCTTATGTAACCGTGGAGTTTTATATCGCAGCCGAGAGACGTTCCAAACGCCATTTCGGCGGCGCACACTGCAAGTCCCCCGTCGCCTATATCGTGGCAGGATTGAACAAGCCCGCTATCCATTGCGGCAAGAAGGAAGTCGCGGGCGGCGACGAGTTTCGCCATATCGGGAGCAGTCGGTTTGCCGTAGTATGCGTCGTGGCGCAGCACGCAGCATGTGAGTGAGCTGCCGTCGAGTGTGCCGTCGGAGTCGCCGACAATGAATAAGCTGCTGCCGGATTGAGTGAAGGTCTGCGGGATGCGTTTCTCCGCGTCGGGCAGTACGCCTATCATTCCGATAAGCGGCGTGGGATTGATTGCATAGCGGTGAGTCTCGTTATACAAACTCACATTGCCGCCGGTAACGGGAGTGCCAAGTGCAGTCAGAGCGTCGCGCATGCCTTCAATGGACTCGACAAGCTGCCACATTATTTCTGGGTCTTCTGGGTTGCCAAAATTGAGGCAATTCGTAATCGCTAGCGGGCGCGCGCCAACAGCGATTAGATTTCGCGCCGATTCGCATACAGCGCGCGCGGTACCGATGCGCGGGTCAAGGTAGCAGACATGAGCAGGACAGTCTGTCGAAATAGCAACTGCGTTCCGTTTGCCCTTGATTCGCACAACCGCAGCGTCCCCGTCGTAAGGCGGCACTGTGTTCGTGCGAACCATATGGTCGTACTGCTCGTAGATGCTCTTCTTGCAGGCGATGTTCGGGTGCGAAAGAAGTCTGTATAGCAGATCTGCATAAGGTTGATTGAGCGGCGGCTGCGGCAGATGTGCTGGATATACGTGGTTTTCGAGTACGTGAATCGCGATGCGCGCAACTTCGTCGTTTGTTAGTTTCGGCATATTCTTTATATAGTCGGGTACAGTAATCGGACGGTCATATTCAGGTGCATCGGTTGTAATGTACGCTGTTGGTATTTCCGCAACAACCGCATTTTTGTGTTTGATGCGCATAACGGGTTTGTCAATTACAACGCCCACTTCGACGGCGTCCAGTTCCCATTTTTTGAACGCTGCTATAAAATCTTCTTCGCGTCCGCGTTCGACCACGATCACCATTCGTTCTTGACTCTCGGATAGCATCATTTCATACGCCGTTAGGTCGTCGGCGCGCTGCGGCACGCGGTCAAGGTCCATCTCAATTCCAACGCCGCCGCGTCCCGCCATTTCGCAACTACTAGACGTCAGTCCCGCTGCACCCATATCCTGCATGCCGATTAAACCCGGCAATTTTGCAATTTCAAGACAAGCTTCAAGCAGAAGTTTCTCATAAAACGGATCGCCTACTTGCACAGCCGGTCTATCCTGCGTCGCGTCTTCGGCGAGATTCACGCTTGCGAATGTCGCACCTTGAATACCGTCGCGTCCGGTTTTACTGCCAACATACAGCACAGGATTACCTGCGCCCCGCGCAATGCCGCGCACAATCGCGTTGGGGTCAACAGTGCCGAGACACAGCACGTTTACAAGCGGATTCGTCGAGTATGAGTCGTCGAAATGCACTTCACCGCCAACCGTGGGTATGCCGATGCAGTTACCGTAATGCGCAATGCCCGCTACCACGCCGCCAAGCAGATAGCGTGTACGAGCGCGTAAACGGCGTTCTTCGTCTGCGTCGTTGAGTTCGGTTTCGTCGTGTGCGGTCACTTCGTCGATTAACCCGAATCTTAGCGGATCCATCAGTGCGATCGGGCGCGCTCCCATAGCGAACACGTCGCGTATTATGCCGCCTACGCCGGTCGCCGCGCCTTGAAACGGCTCTACCGCACTTGGATGGTTATGCGATTCGATCTTGAACGCGATAGCAGTACCTTCACCGATGTCCACCACACCTGCATTTTCGCCGGGACCTTGCAAAATGTGTGCGCCCGTCGTCGGCAGTTTTTTCAGGTGTTTCTTCGAGCTTTTATAGCAACAGTGTTCGCTCCACATCGCACCGAAAATTCCAAGTTCGACAACGGTCAGATCACGCCCCATCATTTTTCGGGCGTTTTCATATTCGAAGCGTTTCAGTCCAACACGAGCAAGTAAAGCGTCTGAAATTTCTTGTTCAGCTAGACGCAACGACTCGGAATATTCAAGTTTGGCAGCCATAAAAACTCCTTGATTAACGCGAACGAAGCGCGTGAAAACCTCGTTAGTTTACCAAATGCTATATCGTTTGCACCAAGATTGAGTTAGATTGTAGATGTTGATAGTTGAGCCGTTGAACTAGCACACTTACTTAGACGAGGATTGTGAGTCACTCATTTTCAGAAAACTCTACGCAATGTGAATCAACAAATCCCATTTTATACAGGATAAAACTGATCGTTCTTTCAGCGGCTTTGCCGTCACCGACAGGGTTTTTCTTGTCTTTATTAGGCAGTTCGCCGTTTTGAATCATCGGTATAGAGCGCTTCATCGCTTGAATCAGCGTATCCGGTTTCTGACAGCCTATCTCGGCAAATCCAGCGTCAACTACTTCGGGGCGTTCAGTTGCTTCGCGCATGACAAGCGTGTACTTGCCGAAACTCGGCGCTTCTTCTTGTATCCCTCCCGAATCGCTAACAATAAGATCGCACCGCTTCATCAAGTGAACAAAACTAATATAATTAAGCGAATCAATAAGTGTAACATTTTGACACTTTCCGAGTATCTCATTTGCTGCATTGACGACGATCGGATTTGGGTGAACGGGATAAATGATTTTTAGTTCAGGATTTTCATCAAGATATTGCGCTAATGCCGTAAAAATCGCTCGCATTGGCTCCCCCCACGATTCACGGCGGTGCATCGTGATCAATATCCGGAAAGCGCTTCTATCGTCATCTGCAAGAAAGCGTTTGATACTTCGCTCTTCAAAATCATATTGACGCGCGGCTATATCGAGTAAAGCGTCAACGACTGTATTACCGGTTACAAACACGTCGTCTGCCGAAATCTCGCGCTCTATCAATCTTCTCTTGGCAAGTTGGGTAGGTGCGAGGAAAATGTTCGCAAGTTCGTCCGTTAAGCGGCGATTCATTTCTTCGGGATATGGAACATAACGGTTGCCCGTTCTCAATCCTGCTTCGACATGCGCGACAGGTATGCGCAAATAAAATGCTGCAAGTGCTGCCGTGAATGTTGTCGTTGTATCGCCATGCACTAAAACGACATCTGGCGAGACAGTCTCAAAATATCGCGTTAGTCCTTCAAGCGTTGCAGTCGTAATGTGTTCGAGCGACTGTCCCCGTTTCATTATGTCGAGATCTAAATCCGGTGTCAAATCGAAAATGTTGAGCACAGAATCGAGCAACTCCCGATGCTGCGCAGTTACAGCCAATCGCATGTCGATTAAATCACCAAGTCGTTCCGCTTCTTTAAGCACTGGCGCTATTTTTATCGCTTCGGGACGAGTACCGAATACGGTTACGGCTTTTAATTTGCGCTTCGATTCGTGCTTCATTATTGTACTCCGATATAGACGGCGATAGATGCGAAAACTACGGCGATCACATAGCAGGCAATCACAGCGCTTCTATGAGCGGGTCCTTCCATACCTCCACAATTGTCGTCCGTATTCCTCCCAAACAACGCTAACAGTCTGTGGTGTATGTGTCTGCGGTCTGGACGCGTGATCGGTACGCGCCTAATCAAGCGTCTGATGATTGCGAAAGTTGTATCTGCAACAGGCAGCGCTAACACCATCAGCGGAACCGCCAACGTAAAGATTGTTATTTGTTTGTATAAACCGATGACGCTTATAACAGCTAAAAAATAGCCAATCAATAGTGCGCCCGAATCGCCTAGAAAAATACGGGCGGGAAAGAAATTGAACGGAAGAAAGCCGGTTAATGAACCGATAACACAGACCAAAAGAAAGGCAGAAAACCACTCGCCGCGCGCGACTGCTATTATCAAAAATGCGATTGAGCCAAGAAGCCCTACGCCGGACGCCAATCCGTCAAGTCCGTCAACAAAGTTGATCGTATTGACAATGCCGACTATCCAAAACACGGTTAGTCCGACTGCCACCCAAAGAGGAAGCATCAGATAACCGAAAAGACTCCCAACGCGAACCCCCATCATAATCACTAGGATTGCTATGCAAACCATCACAACAAACTTGAACTTCGCCGACAAGGTGAAGAAGTCGTCGAGGAGACCGAGTAAGAAGTAAAGAAACGCACCCAGAAAAAACGCGAACATCGTAACCGGTTGGTACGAATATTCTATGTGTCCCGTCAGCATCAACCAAGTGAACACAGCATAGCCAACGGCAAAACCGCTGAAGATGGCGACTCCGCCAAGTCTGCTGATGTCGCGCGTATGAACTTTCCGATCGCAAGGTTTATCGTAAAATTTATAACGGTTCGCGAGCTTAATCAACGCGGGAGTCATATAAAACGACGCAAGCGCAGATATAACACCAACAATAACAAGTAAGTAACTTCCGTTCATAAATATGAAGAACCAATTATACCTGTATCTTTATTTGAAGTAAAAAATACGCGATAAATCAAAAATGAGCTTATCCGTTATCAAGCGATTACTAAATCACATACTCAACTCAATTTGCTGGCTCAATATGCCGGTTAGATTATTCCAAGTCTGCGCTTAATGCGTTCAATCCAGTCTTGTTCTGTTTCAAGTTCAAGCGCACGCTTCCAATAGTAAACCGCCTCATCTTTCCGTCTCATATCATCGAGTGTCAGCGCGAGGTTTTTTTTAGCATGAAGGAATGCGGGATCGATATTCTTGAAAACGCATCTCTATTGGCTTTGTTAATCATCGAAAACTACGATAAGCAGAATCGTTTGACATGATAACCACCAATCGTAAAGTAAAAAAAATCGGATAAAATCGGAGAACATGCATAGATTATATGATCCAAGAATCCTCTCAATGTAGTTATACGACTATTCAAAGGTAAGTTTATGTCCCGAAAACAATATAAGCAACATTATCTACTAATAAGTCAGTGGTATCCAGCTTGACAAAAATCAATGTATAATACTCATGTGTTTACAAACGGTGAGCACGCCCTTCGGCGTTTCTGGAGAGGTGGACAGTGCGCGCAATATTGCTTTCATTTTTAGTTATGTTTTTTTCGGTTCTTCCGTTGACCGCACAGGTTATTGACGACTGGTCTCCGTACATAGACAGCCTTAACGATTTGACTGCGGAAACTGTGTCTAAATTTTCCGATGCACGCGGTGCAATGGCTAAGCTGGAGCTTGTCGCTAAAGCGGACACATCAGCTGACGCGTATGCATCCGAAATTGCCGTTGTTAAAGGTTTCGTTGCTACGCTTGAGCGCGTCAAAACGTATCTCGACTCTATTGATCGCGATCTATACGCTTGGAACGAGAAGTACAACGAATATACTGCAGAGCAGCAACAGCGCATTGACGAGGTCAATGCACTTGTCAACAGATTAAGCGTTTTGTATGACGGATACAACCGCGATGCAGTCGATCTGTTGAGACGAATCGAAGGAATAGATGTGACCGCGGAGTCTCCATACTGGAAGTTCGGTTTCAACGGCGAGATTATGGCGGCATATGGAGAAGCCTACGGTACGGGACAGAATTTAGGCGATTACTCACTGAACTTCGTATGGGAACGTTCAGACGGACTTCTTCTTGAAGTTGGCGAGCGCGCATCAAACGAGCACAGAAACACGAATACTCGTACACAGACTACTTCAGCCCGTCAGCGCTTCGATTTCGATCGCGGCTATATCCAATTGAAAGAGTATTACAAAGACGTTGACGGACTCGACAATACGCGAAACACAAGAGAAGAATGGCGCGTCGATTTTGACTTTTCCAAAGATTACGGCAAACGGGGCAGTTATTTCAGAGTTGACGCTTCTCACGAAGACAGATCATACACTAACGCTGCGGCATCGAGCTTCACCTACAACAATATATTCGGACTTGTACACCATGAATTAAACGATCGGCATAGTGCGGAAGGTGAGTTCGACTATTACGAATACAATTTCGGAGTCGGCGGTGTGCTGTCGCAGGAGACATTTCGATACCGTTTGGGCTGGGAGACTGCATTTCCAAACGGTGTTGTGTTAAACGCAGATTATCTTGCGACCGATAAAGACTTCCCTGACAGTCAAGTATTTTCTTATACAGAAAACGCTTTACGTTTAGGGGCACGATACGACCACTCCGATAGGTTGAGGTTTGATTTGAGATTTTCAACTTTGACAAACGACAGAAATGAGATAGTACCGCAAGGGCAGGTTGAAACAGGCGCAAACGATTACGACGAAAATTCTTTCGAAGCTCGCATCTATACGGCTCCGCGTGAGGATTTGAATGTAAATATTCGGGGCTTCTATCGCGACAAGAGCTATGTTATAACGAGCCCGTTCGACTTAAAGCACGGAGCGATATCGCTCTATTCGGACTATCACGCATCTAACCGCTTAAGTTTGTTTGCCGAAGGCAAGTATGACCAGTACAACTATGGAAGCGATGTAATGAGTTTCGACAGAAGCGTGATTAGAACCGGTATGACTTATTCGTTTCCCGGAGCGAGCAGTGTTGGTGCGGAATACAGCTTTACCGAACAGACTTTTGACAACAACGGCACACGCGATTACACGATTGGCGAATTTCTTGCAAGCTACAACAAATACTGGAAAAACTTCAGACTGCGTGCCACAGGCGGACTAAACCAATTGTCACAACACGATCCGCAATCGACGAATATTTATAGCGGAAGCAGATTTTCGTGCGAGCTGACTTGGTATGCGAATCCGAACATGCGATTTTCTATTGGTTCGGACGTTTTGGATAGGAACTACGATAACCAAGCCGATGTTACCGACTGGTTGACATACGTAAGGCTTGCGTTTAACTTCTAGGGGTGAAGAAATGAGTAGAGTATTAACTCGTTGTCTTATAGTTGCTTCGATTTTTATTACGGTGTTCGCGCTGATGTCGAGTTCGATTTGGGCGCAGGACTTATCTGTGACCGTCGTGCGACAAGCCGGCAAAGTCGAGGTTAAGGTTAAGGGCGAAAAAGATTGGCAAGCGAGTAAGCCGGATTTGAAGCTTAGATCAGGAGACCTGATTCGCACATTAAAAGGCGGCAAGGTTCAACTTCTGTTTCCCGGCGACGCGTTAGTTCTTATTAAAGAAAATTCACTTCTCGACCTTAAAGCGCTTGCGGAAAGCGGTGGAAAGGTTAAAGCCATAACCGGCGATTTTCTATTCAACCTGCAGCAAGCGTTGAGTCCAGGTTCGTCGTTTGAAGTCGAATCGCCGGGCGCACTCGCAGTCGTGCGAGGAACGATTTGGGCGCAATTCATTCAGTTCGACGGAAGTCTGCTTCTCGTGTCGTTTGATAACGACGTGGAGCTTACAGCTGGCGGGGTAACGGTTGTCGTGCCAGAAGGTTACGAATCTAAAGTCGAACCCGGCGGGACTCCGAGCGAACCGACACCTACCGACTTGACCCTTGACGAAGTTGAAAACGGGTTTCGGATCGAAACGGGCGAAAGCGTCGCAGAAGCGAATATGGCTCTCGAAGCGTGGCTTATCGAGCTGTTGCGACTTGAAAGCGATGTCTCTTTGGCGTACCGTGAATTTCTGGATTACAGTGCAGCTTTCAATGAAGTGGGCATCTTGCTAATTTATCGTGAAGTTCCGGGATGGCGCGACGCGCTTGAGCAGTTGTCTGCGCCGATTCTTTCCAAGATGGAACCAACCGACGGTTCGACTCCGCCTGTATCGGACGTGCCGTTCAGCCTTAACGAAGTCAAAGGCATCATAAGACACATAACCGATATGTTGGACGAGATAGAAAGCACGATGGAGCGTAAAGATCCTAATCCGCAAGAGACGATTGACAATTTTGCCGCGTTGCTTCCTGAAGACGATCCGAGCTTGGGAATTAGACGCGGACAACTCGATAGCGACGGAGACGGAATGTCGGACGTGCTGGAAATCACGCTCGGTCTTGATCCATACTTAGATAACACAGGACAGGGATTCATCAATGCAATCGCTCCGCTCGACGGTCAGGTGTTTGGCTGGCCAGCAGATCAGGTTATCGAGTTTAGATTTGAACCGATTAACAACCCGCTTGTAGCCAACTATAGAGTGTGGATTGAATCGGGCGGCATTCAATACACTTTTCCGTTCGGCGGAGATTCAGCAGTCATATCAATCGAAGCGCTGCTCGACCCCGGTCAGGGCGGATTTGCGCCGCTTTTCGACACAACGAACCAAGTCAATTTCACTTGGTACGTCACAGGTGAGTTAACTAGTTCTATGGTTGACCTTGGTGGTGACAAAATCCCCTCGCAGTCTTTGACTCAACTCCTTGCAAGTTCACGTCACAACTTCGATGTGCGCTTGTCCGACGGTGGAACCGCACTTCTCCGAGTCGCACCAAACGCTGCTGTGGTGCGCTCTGATGACATTCTGCGCGTCGATCTATGGCTCGACACACAAGCTATGATTCAGGATGTAACCATCCGTCTGCGTTTCGATCCGACAATTCTGGAATTCGACGCTGGAAGGACCGGCGCATTTTGGCAGAACTCTGTGTTGTTCTTCGGCGATACTACTCCCGGCGAGATTGCGGTAAGCGGACGCGTCAATCGCGATACAGGTTTCATTCAAGGCGCAGGCGTGTTATGTCAGCTTGATTTCAGAGTGCGCGGGCAAGCGGGAACGATGTCGCCATTGAACATTATGGAAGCTGTGTTCTTCGGACCTGGCGCAACCGAGGTATCCGTAATGCGCGAGGACGCAATCATTGAAGTCGCCGAATAACCATGCTTCTATATGTTTAACATAAAGGCAATTCGGAGATTATTTAGCAAACAGCGCTTGATCGTAGTTGGGCTGTCACTAGTCGGATTATGCGTGTCGGTTGGCATAGCCGGCTTGTTTGCTTATAACGAAACTCTCGAAATCCCGTTTATCAAACTGCGGTTTTCCGCGCGCGGCGAACTTGAACCGCATCCGTTGATTCGCATCATCGGCATCGACGACAATTCGATTTCCGAATTTCAAAACGCAGGCGTTTCCTATCCGTTCCCCCGTGAGCTGCAAGGTATATTGATAAGGCGGTTGGCAGACAATGGGGTCAAAGCTGTCTGTTTCGACCTGCTTTTCGATATGAAAAGTATGTACGGCATAGAAGACGATGAAGCGTTGCGAGACTCAATTAGATACGCTAAATCTAAAGGAATGGTAGTGATTCTAGCGGCTGCGCTGCCTCAAACCAGCGGAGGAGATTTCTCACAAGTCACTTTCCTCGGACCGAACGCTACGCTTATGGAGGCGGAACCGCTTCTCGGACTTGCAAACACAGTTACAACACTTGGAGACAAAGGCAAAGCCTCCTATCGCGACAGAGAGCGTGCAATCGTTGAGTATTTCGACGAAGTGTACTACTCGCAGGCGATGGAGATGTATAAGCTTGCACTTGCCGAAGAAGGAAGGGAGTTGATTCCTTCAGAGCACGGAATAGATAAAAACGGCCTAATGTATGTCAATTATCTCAACGGAAACAGAAAACATATTAAAACCTTGCAGTACATTCAGTTGTTTCCCGAACTTCTTGCAGGCATTAATCCGCTGACCGAAGACGCCACAACGATCCAATTTTCAGACGAATGGGAAGAAGGTGAGACGGCAAGGAAATTCGAGTTGAATACAGAAGCCGCTACAAGCGAAATGATTAGAGATTTGGCTGGGACTTACGTATTTATTGGGTCTATGTCTGAAGCGGACAATGATTATTTTTCAACGCCGTTCAACGACAAGATGTTCGGTGTCGAAACGAATGCGAGCGCATTTCAAACGTTTCTTACCGGTTTGCATATTAGACTCGTCCCTGCTTGGGTGACAATCGCAATCCTCTTATTCGTTTCAATACTTGCAGGGCAACTCGGTTATTATCTGCCCAGCAGATGGTGGAGTCCTGTTCTTGGCGCAGCGGTTCTTGTCGCTTTGGTAGCACTTGGATTTGCATCGTTTGTCGTGTGGAGATTGCTTATCAACTTCACTTACACGATTTTCAGTTTCGCGATGTGTTATGGCGCGACGCTCGGTTATAAAGTAATGACTGAAGAGCGGGAGAAAGCTCGCATACGGAAGACGTTTGGCAGGTATGTCAGCGAGGCAGTGGTTAATGAGATTATCGATAATCCCAAGCTCGCATCGCTAGGCGGTGAAGACAGGTGCGTCGCGGTCCTATTCAGCGATATTCGCAGTTTTTCAACTATCAGCGAAAAATTGCTGCCTCAAGATGTCCTCGGATTCTTGAACGAGTATTTTGAAATATTAAGCGGCGTCATAGACGAACATCGCGGCTACGTTGATAAATTTATGGGCGACGGAATCATGGCTGTTTTCGGCGCGCCGGTGCCCTCGGATAATCCCGCGCTCGACTCCGTGAAGTGCGCACTTGACATGATTAAAAATCTGCATGAGAAAGTTCATCCCGAAATGCGCAGACTCAACGTACCGGAGTTTGAAATCGGCATCGGCATTCACTTCGGGCACGTCATTATGGGAAACATCGGCAGTCTGCGCCGCACGGATTACAGCATTATCGGCGATGCGGTAAATTTGGCTTCCCGCCTTGAAGCGCTGACGAAGGAATTCAAACAAGCGATTATCGTGAGCGAGGAAGTTTACGAGATTATCAGGAACGATCTCGCATGCAAGTTTCTTGCCACAGTTAAGGTTAAAGGACGCGAGCAGGACGAAGATGTCTATTATGTCGAGCATCCCGACAATCCCGAACTAACCGTGCTGAAAGGTGTTGTTAGGGCTTAATTGAAACGTAGCACAGGCGGGTAGCCTGCAAGTGCACAGAACTCGTAGCGTGATATTGTAATCGCACGTTACGTATTTCGCAGAAATCGATTATCTCAAATGTAACATATAAGCCAATGCCAGATAAGAAGCGAAAACCCCAATGAAAATCCAACTTGAAGTATAATTCGACTGTGGATAAACTTCCTAAACTCGGTATTGTCGGTTGCGGTGCAATCGGTGGCGAGGTTGCCCGATTCATCGATCGCGGCGAACTTGATTTCGATCTCACGGCGTTGTGTGACATCGATTCGTCGCAAACTGCAGCGCTCATTCAATCGCTTTCGCAATGCAAACCCCGCAGTTCAAATCTCGATGAACTCGTTCGGGATTGCGACGTTATTTTTGAAGCGGCGCAGGCATCCGCCGTTCGCGATATCCTACTCGCTCTCTCGCAGTCACTAGTCGATTTCGGCAACTCTGAAGAGTCGTACACGTTGTGCGTCGAACATGCCAAGTCATGTGTGGTGATGAGCGTTGGCGGTATTGCATATTTGAGCACTGACGATCTCGATACAATAAACCGTTCGGGACTGCGCGTTTACATACCAAGCGGGGCGGTTGGCGGGATCGACGCACTGCATGCGATGCGCGAATCGGGGCTTGAATCGGTTTCACTCACAACCCGCAAGCCGCCCAAAGCGCTCGGGCGCGATGACGCTGTTGAAACAGTGGTGTTTGAAGGTTCCGCCGAGGACGCGCTTCAATCATTCCCGAAGAATATCAATGTTGCTATGACGATTAGGCTTGCGATTGGAAACGACATTCCGTTCGTAGTGCGTATTGTCTCCGACCCGCTTTTGACGGTGAACACTCACACGATTGAAGCCGTGTCTAGAGCAGGGAAAGCGCGAATGATGTTCGAGAATGAGCCGCACCCGGACATGCCGCGCACAAGCTATCTTGCGCCGATGTCCGCCGTCGCAATCCTGCGAAAAATCGGCAAATCGTTTATCATCGGCACTTAGAATTTCGTTTGCTATCGCACATAGGAGTTGCCTGTGCTTACCGACAGAGAATTAATCAAGTACGCGCTAGCCGAAGACGTTGGTCACGGCGATGTGACAACGGATTCGATTTTCGGCAAGAATAATGCGCACGTGTCATCCGCGGATGTCAAAGCGCGTCGAGCCGGAATTGTGTCAGGTATAGACCTATTGAATTTGGTTTACTCGGAATTCAAAGGCGTCGCCGTTCGTCCGAGCGTATCTAACGGTGAACAGGTTGAAAAGGGCGACACGGTTGCCGAAATTTATGGACCTACTGCGGCGATACTCACGGGCGAGCGTCTTGCTCTCAACCTGCTGTCGCATATGTGCGGTATTGCAACCTACACGTCGAAACTCGTAGCGCTGATGCCTAGCGATTGCCGCACGCGTATACTCGACACCCGCAAAACGACTCCGCTTTGGCGCAAATGGGAAAAGAAAGCGGTTGTTGATGGCGGCGGTGTCAATCATCGGATGGGTTTGTATGACCACATTCTAGTTAAAGATAATCACATAGTTGCGGTGGGATCGATTGTAGATGCAGTAAAGCGAGTACGTGCGTTTGCTTCGCCCGTTTACAAAATAGAAATCGAAATTGACAAACTCGAAGACCTTCAACCTGCGCTAGACATTGGCGTGGACTGGATTATGCTCGATAACATGACCCCCGCACTCGTCGCCCAAGCTGTAGAGATCGTAAAGCGAAAAGTGATACTTGAAGCAAGCGGAGGAATCAACGAGTCGAACCTTGCCGAGTATGCGAAAACAAACGTTGATTTCGTTTCGACGAGCGAGTTGATGCGCTCCGCTCACCCCCTCGATTTAGCGCTAGATTTTTTGTAAAGTGATATACAGAGGATTAAGTAATGATAATCGTTGTAGATATTGGCAACACTCATACCGTTTTCGGCGTTTACAAAACGGACAGTCTCATCGGTAAATGGCGCGTTGTCAGCGCGACGCATCGCACGCATGACGAATATGCTGCCTACGTTATGAGTTTTCTTTCGACTCAAGCGATGTCCGAATCCGATATCAAAGGCGCGATTATCGGTTCGGTAGTTCCGCAACTTACAGGTGTATGGATGCGTGTGCTCAAGCAGGTTATCGGTGTTGAAGCGCTCATTCTCGGTCCGGGAATGCGAACAGGTCTCGATATTCAATACGAAGACCCACGGGAAGTGGGCGCGGACAGAATCGCGAACGCAGTAGCGGGAATCGCGCGTTTCGGCGCACCGTTAATCGTAGTGGATTTTGGCACAGCAACTACTTTCGATGTGTGCCTTAAACCAAACGTTTATCTCGGCGGTATGATCGCTCCGGGTGTTCAGTTAGCACTAGAAGCATTGACTAGCCGCGCAGCGCGCCTACCCCGCGTCGACCTGATGCCGCCAGATTCTGTCGTCGGCAAAAACACAGTCACTGCTATTCTATCTGGCACATTCTACGGCAATGTCGCGCTTGTTGACGGGCTTGTCCGCCGTGCATGGGAAGAGCTTGGCTACGAAACGTCGGTTGTCGCAACGGGTGGACTCGGAGAAATTATGTTCAATCACAGTGATCTCATCAGTCACAACGAGCCCAACCTAACTCTTGACGGATTGCGAATGATATTTCGTATGAACACTCAACAAAAACGAAGCTAATGCAATCAACGCCTTAAACCGCATTTTTCGGTAGTTAAGTTATGGTGACGCTAAGGCAACATTTTAATAGTATTTAGCGCTTGCCAATAAAAAACCGCCAGATCGTTTCGGTTGAATCGAACGTTGACAACGGTTCGTCTCCTCCGCGCCAACCGCGTTCACCGCCGTGCCATGCGTGCAGTCCGCCGTTCACCGTGTAAAGACAAACCTCGCTGTCTTTCTTTCCACCGATAAAACGTTCGCAAACGACACTTGGGTAGTCGCCATAGTTGAGTTTATCGAACATACTCCGTCTCCCTAACCCTCGAAAGCTACTTGTTCCGTCAAGATATTCCCGTTTTGGAGCAGGGTTGCAGCCGTTTCTTTTAACCCAGTATTGAACGGTATCCCTAACGCTCGCGTGCTGAACAGATGAGCGCGTCCCTTTCGCACCGATCCCGCCGTTGTATGGAACGTATTCGTCATGCGTTCCGTGAATTAAAACTACGTTGATTGGGTCAAGCGGTTCGAAGTCGAGTGGCGGTTGTGCGCCTGCTACGGATGCTACTGCTGCAAAGGTACTGCTCATCTCAATCGCAAGGCGAAGCGCCATCATACCGCCGTTAGATATACCCGCCGCGAAAATTGAACGCGAGTCTACGTTTAAGGTTGATTTTAAGCGTTGAACGAGCGCGTCGATGAACGCGACATCGTCAATGTTGTTGTCGGAAGCGTAACCGCAGCAGTAACCGGAGTTCCATGTAAGTCTGTAACGTTCGCTGCCTGTGCCTTCGGGGTAGCAGACAGCGAAACCGTGTGCGTCCGCTGCAAGCGAGAAGCGCGTAACTCGATGAGCGTTCCAAGCGTTTCCTCCGCCGCCATGTAAAACTAAAACGAGCGCTACACGTTTGTCTTTGGGCAGATCGGGCGGAACGTGAAGACGGTATTTGCGCGTACGTCCGTCGACTTCAATCGAATCGAGAATATCGCCTAGTTTTTCGTCGTACGCGAGCATGATCTTAATGCTATACCTCATTTATTATGCCATACATACACTCAAATCCCGCCAACGTTTGATTTCCTTATCCGCGGTTAAGCAATAAACGAATAAAATATAGTTCGGAGATTTGTTGCGAAAAATGACGGATGCTCCTCGATAAACTAACATATAGCGAACATTTCAAGCTAATTAGTTTGTGAATTAAGAGTTGTTATGTATAATCTTGACAAGCGTATAGCTATTAGCTAATATACTGCGCCAATATATTTGAGCTTGTTTGGCAATTTAGTACTGATAAGGAGTATGTTATGTTCAGAAAAGTCTCGGATGCAATCAATATCTTTGAAGAGCGCTCAAAGGAATTCGCAAAATTCCTCGCAACACTGACTGACGATTCGCTAAAGCAGGAAATCGCCCCAGGACACAGGAATTTAGGGCGCATTGCGTGGCACATCGCTTGCAGCTATCCTGAAATGGCTAACCGTACAGGGCTAAATGTAATCGGACCGTCCGAAACTCAACCTATTCCTGCGTCCATAAACGAAATTTACGACGCTTATGTTGAAACAACGTCATCGTTTATCAATGAAATCAAGACAAAATGGACGGACGAAACGCTCGAAGTCGTGGACGACATGTACGGCATGCAATGGGCGCGCGGTTATACGTTGTATGTCCTTTTATTCCACGAAATGCATCATGGCGGACAAATGACCGTACTGATGCGTCAGGCTGAACTCACGTTCCCCGGACTTTGTGGCCCAACAAAAGAAGAGTGGAACCAATACGGCATGGATGCTCCTGCGGTTTAGTGATGGTTGGGATTGCGAGCATCTTTTCCCAACCTCGACAATCGTTATATGATCGGATTGCTCTCCGCATCGAAAAACCCTAATCGTACAGCATCCATAGGAACAGAACCGTAGTTACGAACGCAATGATTGACGACGCGCATCGCCGAAAATGTGCGGTTAGGTCGCGCAAATCCAAGAACGCACACACCGATTGATCTTCCGTTTTGTTCGATCGCTGTTTCCAATGCTTGGACTCGCATATCCGATGGTTTATACCCCGGTTTACGCTCAACAGACCACTCGCCGCTCGTCAGCCATTCGTATGCTTGTTCAGCAACAGATTCCGAATCATGTCCTAGCTCGGCATAATACAAAGCCGTATTGACTGCGTGCGACAAGCTGAAATCAGCAGCGCTCAACACTCTAAGACTCTTTACCGAAACCAGCGGATGCCTGCGCGCCGTCAATCGCTTTAGTAAGGAGTTCAATGCAGCACCAGAGCTATTATCAGTGCTAGATTCATACGTGGTTTTGTGCAGTTTACGCACACATTCGGCAGCCCATCCGCTATTAGCAAAATCGAAGTTTATCCTATGAAAGTTAACAGAATCCGCGCATGTAGTTTGTTCAATAGAATTCGGGTATGTAAAACTCATGCTTTCGAATGATGGAGTTCCGTCAAGCGCTCCGGGAAAGTCGAGCTTAAGTTCATAGTCATTGAGCGGTTCGAGCGATTCGACATAAACATCTACAAGTTCGTTATCAGCAGACATTCCGACAGGTTTAGGCGGTGCGAAACTCATGCGCGGGTGAGGGTTGAATCCTTCCGAATACCGAACGTCGACGCGCGCACGCTTGAGCCAGCATGCCAGCTCACCTGCGATGTCGAGATGACCGCTGAATCGAAGTGCGCTTTGTACGCCGTAAACAAGCCTTAATACAATCACCAATGGTATTATATCGGGCTTCGCCTGCGGTTCCCAAGCGAACTCAAGCGAAATCAAACGAATGGGAATACGCATGCTTCACAAGTTCGCTCCCGAAATTCGATCAAGACTCTATATCCTCTCTTTTACGATGTTTATGGTGATGGTGGGATTTTCGGTCTTGTTTCCGATTATGCCGCTTTTTATTAAAGACGAGCTTGGGGGAAACGCGCGCGACCTCGGTTTGATTTTCGCGCTTTACAGCATCGTACAGTTTTTCTTCGCTCCACTCTGGGGAGTATGGAGCGACAAACACGGCAGAAAGCCCGCAATAATGATAGGAGTAATAGGAATTATTTTGACGTTCGTGCTGATAGCCGTGTCACAAGCAGTCTGGCATTTGTATATTGCACGCGTATTAGGTGGACTGCTGACGGCTGCAGCTTTACCATCCGTACTCGCTTACGCAGCTGATTTAACCAATGATAAACATCGCGGGCCGGCGATTGCTACGATCGGCGGCAGTATGGCGATGGGTATAGTTTTTGGGCCCGCGCTTGGAGGTTTCTTCTCGACATTTTCGTTCACGATTCCATACATAAACTGGACTGTATCGAACTTGCGATTTCCGTTCGTAGCCGGTGCGCTGTTAGGGATTCTCAATCTATTTCTCGTGCTCGTTTTGCTAAAGAGCAGCGCTGCAAATGGAAGCGAAAAAACATTGATGACCAGTCCTGTCAAGCGTGTAGTTTTAGCTTTCACAAGCAATCTAAAGAACTACTTTATCTTCGCGTTTATGATCAGTTTGAGTTTTTCATGTTTGACGAGTACGTTCACGTTTTATGCTAACGAGCGGTTCGGCGCGACGGCTAAGACTATGGGTTTAGTGTTCCTCTTTTTCGGACTTTTTGGTGCGCTTTTTCAAGGGCTTGCAAGCGGACTGCTGATAAATAGGTTCGGCGAGCCTTTGCTTTTGAAGGTAGGAGTTCCGTTGATGGCGTTAGCATTTATTGGGATTACCACTGCGCCCACAATCGTGTGGTTCACAGTTTACGGCTGCATCGTCGGCATAGCGCAAGGTATGACATTTCCTTGTATAGCGAGCGCTATAAGCAAGGGCTCGATGGTTGGACAAGGCGGTGCGCTTGGTCTTTTCGATTCAATGGATGCGCTTGGGCGCATCGGTGGACCGGTAATCGGTACTATCTTGTTTGAAATGGCTCCCACTTCTGGAAGCTGGCACTGGCCCTATTACTTCGGTGCCGCAGTTCTTATCTTGAGCATCTTCATCGGAACGCGCGGGCTAAAAGAAGTTTCGCGTCGAGAATGGGTTAATGAAATTGTCAAAAAAGCCGCGTGATTTATCGCTAACAAATCAACCCCAAGATTTCCCCATAGCTTCAGCTTGGTTCATAAGCGATTCGCTGAGGTTGTCCGTTAAGTCGGAGCAGTTCGGATCATACTGCGAATCGAAAACAAGGTACTTATAGAAATCGCTAGGGGTTTCAACAAGCGAAACAGACAAATCCCCCGAAGGCGCAATCTCGATGTAATCGTAGTCGTCTGTTGAAAACTCCGCGTCGTCGCTTGAGTAGTAATCACGAATATTATTCGGGTCCCAAACGGCTAATACAATTGAGAGTTCGTTGTCGCGCAAATGATTTTCACCAACGACGGCGTATGCCAAAACAGCATGCGCAGTCATTAAGTCGGCTGTAAAAAAACCAACCGGCCAAGGATGTCCAGCTTCGACTTTCGATAATATCCGCTTCGCTTCCTTGAAATTGTGCTTTCCAGAGTTTGGAAATGACTTGATCATCAGAGCATAAGCACGTTCGAGAAGCTGCGGCGAGCCATGCTGATTTACAATCGTTCTGAAAAGCGAGCCGCTTGGATCGACGACGAACTTCGACCACATCGTATTACCCGGAATGCCGTTCGTTGTTAATCCAAAGCTCGATACGTTGTAGTAACCAATTGCAAACGCACGCTCATACGCAAAGCACCGGTCGGGATTCTCTTTGTCGTATTCAAGAAACCATTTTTTCATTGTATTCTGCTCGAAGGCAAGTGCGGTTGTGCGCGTTATACCAAGACACAACCCGCCTTTCTGATTAAACAAGTGATTGACGCGTTTTTCGGCTTTGGCTCGCTCATCGCCATCCAGAGACAAAGACATGTAAAATTTGGGATCGTTTACTAGAAAGACATTAGATTCAGGCTCAAACAGTGCGAACCGCGTCTTTCCGAATTCCGCATCCTGTGCTTGGACAGCGTAATAAGAGAATGAAACCGTGCAAACGGTCAGTATAAAAGAGATTAGATACACACAAGAACGCAAAGGAAACTCGAAACGCATGCCACACCTCTTATTTCTTGGTAAAGAGTGTTTTAAGTTATGCAGTAACGAACTTTACCTTTAGTTTCTTCACGTTTATCTCGCCCATTCCGCGCACATTTGCTTCTTTTATATGCTTGATGCTCGATGGCGCAACTCCAAAAAGTTCCGCTCCAAGCGCGTCCACCTCAATGGGGTTGATTCCGGCAAACACAGTATTCTTGCGTACTACGTCTTTTATGTCCCCACCCGAAGGACCGTTCGCCATTAGAATGCGACTTGCGTCGAGAACGCACAGGTGGCTCTTGATCATCAACACGGAGTCAGGAATTGAGTTCGTCAAGTCCTGATGCATTACACCGCGATTCGAGACTGCACCCATCAGGTTCTTCATACACATCGTCAATTGTGCGCCGCCATGATGCTTGAGAATAGGAACGTTAATATGCACATCCGCTTCTAGCGACAACCGATAAACTTCGTTCGACTTCATCACCTTGACGCCTTTCGGACCAGTGACGCGTATCCAGCCGTTATTGTTAATATATTGCAAGCGTGCCGAAGTGTCTTTCAATGCTTCGACCGCGCCGCTTTTTTCGTAACATATGCGGGCGTCATTGCACGGGTTACAATAGACGTCTATGGTTTTTGCGCCAGCAGCTTCGCACATATGAGCGAGCGCACGCAGGACTCGCGGATGTGTACATGCTGCCTGCTCCGGTGTTCGCGCCCAGCCTAGATTGGGAAGAATACACACTTTCTGCCCTTTACTTACAAAGCGAGTCATACCGCCAATCGCTTCGACGGCGGCTTTCGTGGCTTTGTATGGGTCGTCGTTGACAGCCTTCGATAAGTTTGTAGCCGCCGCTTCCGCAGGCATAGCAGTGAACGGGTGAAGCGCAGCCGCGCCTCCTAACGCCGCAAGACCAATAAGAATCTGTCGTCGTTCGCCAGAAAAATTGCCCATAAAATTCTCCGATGATCGAAGTTAGTAAATCATACCATTTTTTTAGAGATTGAGGTATACAATTTGAAGCGTGCCACCTAACGATGCAAAATTGAATAATTGCGATTCGACAAGCGAGAATAGGTATCCGCCGCATATCGGCGCGCTAGAATTCTACGTGAGGGCGAGTGAACTTGAGTTTCGCATTCGCGATTTGATTGCAGACCGTCACGCTCCGCCCTTCGACGCACTTTTTGGCATTAAACGCAGCGGATGGGTGCTTGGTTCGTTTCTATCGCATCGTTTAGAACTTCCGCTCTTCGCTAAGTCTGAAATTGAAAAAATCCCATTGAAATTCAAGCATATCCTCATCGTCGATTCGGTCGTGTGGACTGGGAGAAGCCTTCGCCGAGCCATAAATCGCCTTAATGATGCGGGTTTTCCAGTTACGCATGCAGCCGTTGTTTTCGCCAATCCCAAGCGCAACATCAGCGACGATTTGCAGTTGATTTCCGGCGACACTTGCAACCATGTTCCCGTATTTTTTTTCAACAAAGATTTTCGCTTCAGCTATGCACACGATTCCGACTACATCACCGCCGCGCTCAAAGTTGATCGAGAACGTCTCAACCGCAAGCGAGCCGTTTAATATTGCATTTATCATTCACGCTGTTGTCTTGCTTTGCGCCGTATGTTAACCACCCTGCTATAATTGCGGCGTTACTTTTGGAGGTAAATAGATGGAAGTCCGCAGAGCCGCTGTTTTAGGTTTCGGCACGATGGGCAGCGAGATTGCTGTATTGCTTGCGCTCGCAGGCGTTGAAACCGTCTGTTACGACCCGTTCAAAGACGCATTCACGCGCAACATGCCGCGCATAGAAGCGTTCGTCCAGAAACAGCGGAAGCTAACCGACACTGAAAAAGAACAAGCTCTTTCTAGAATAACAACGACTTGCCACATAAGCGACACGAAGGGAGCAGATCTTGTTATAGAAGCGTCACTCGAAAAGATTGATATTAAAAAGACACTCTTGAAAGAGTTGAGCGAGATCGCCGACGAAAAGACAATTGTGGCGACTAATACTTCGAGCATGTCCATATCCGAACTTGCGTCTATGTACAAGTATCCGAACCGTTTTCTCGGTTTGCATTTCTTCAACCCCGCCACAACGATGACGCTTGTCGAAGTCGTGTCGGGAATGCTTACTGACGACGAAGCCTTTAACGACGCGTTTGCGCTTGTCGAGCGTATCGGAAAAAATCCGATTAGAGTCAAAGAGACGCCGGGCTTCGTCGTGAACCGAATCCTTCTTGCTTTAATGTTCGAGGCGGTTGCGCTCTTGGACGAAGGCATCGCCACGATGGAGGACATTGATGTTGCGATGCGGCGTGGCGCTGGTTTCCCGCTCGGACCGTTCAAGCTCGCCGACCTCGTCGGGCTCGACGTGCTTTTACATGCGGGCGAGGTGCTATATGCCGAGCTTGGAAACGACAAGTTCAAACCACCATATTCGCTCAAGAAAATGGTCGCCGCCGGCTACCTCGGCAAGAAGAACGGACGTGGCTTCTATGACTACAGCAAAGAAGGGGAATAGTAACCTTGCTGATGGAGTTTGAAGCGGGTAGCGCGACATCCTGCCTGCATAGTATGGTTAACTCTCTATTGTAAACATGAATATTGAACTTTCAAGTTGTGCGCGAGATATCTGTTAGCAGCTCAAAACAAACACGACGCTATCTAACACTTTTAACTTTTAACACACTCCAATCGGAAAGTAAATTCGACGTTTATCCCGACAACTTTCCAACTACCGCTGCATTCAGGCACTCATTCCAAGTCCGCACCGCTGTCTCGCAGCCGATAAGGTCGCGTACGTACCGCGCCTGTTTGAAGCTGTCAACAACCATCGCACGCACATTCGGAACGGTTAGCCCGAAATCTCGGCAGGTTGAAATGCGCATGTGGCTCTCAACTGGGCAGGTGTCCGCAACGACGAATCCTCCCGCCGCTTCGATTACTGCAACATGTCCTTCCCATTCCGCCTGACGCTTCGCCATACGACTGGTGCAAACCCACAAGCGTACGTTTGGATTCACGCGCTCGCCCGATGCTCTAAACCAGTCCGCAACGCGGCGTATCTGCTCGGTGTTATAGTGCGGACAACCGAGCGTTACAAAATCAATTTCGGCTCCCGACGGAATCGTGCTCATCCGCTCGAACACTCCAAAAATGTCGGCTCTATTGATTTCGACAACTTCTCTTGGGATTTCGCCATGAAACGCTTCATCAATCGTGCGCGCCTCGGCTGTGTGCGGCGGCGCGTGGAAGAGCGCGCAACTACCCGATGTTGCGAGTGCCGCTCCGAGCGATAGAAGCGAGGTCTGCGTGGGAATGCCAAGGTAATCAAAAACGGGAACTTGACTGCCGATACGTTCCCCGACTATAAATCCGAGAGCTGAATAGTAACAATCCTCATTTAATTCATCAGCGGTTAGATTCACTTTTACGAGATGCGTGCCTTTACGGTTTTCGTCTAGGAGATAACCCATCAGAGGGTATTTTCCGGTGATCGCGCTGTAACGAGTAAGGTGACCGCCGCGGTTCGTGCGCGCACCCAATACCGAGTTGTAATAAATTATTGCGCTGCTTTCGACGCTGACAATATAACTGTCTCTTGGCGGAATAAATCCGCATAGTTGTGGCGCGCAGGTATATGTGCAGATTGCACCGAGCTTCTTGTGCGCCGGTACTGCTTTCGCTTGAAGTTCATATAGTTCACGCGGACACCCAAGTTTATCCCACTGTTCAAGGTCGCAGGCAAGCGTTGAGGTCACAGTCGGCACTACGAACCGGACGTCAGACTCTGCATACGCAACTAGGTCTTCAACTGTACCTCTATAAATGCTCATTTCAGCGGGATAGTTTACGAATACGACATCTACCAATCGCTCCGCGCCGAACGCTCTCCCAAATTGCACTATGTAATCGAGAGCGCGCGCCTTAACCGCTCCATACGCGCCGTCGAGCATCTTCTGTTCGTCATTAGTGAGTTGCATAATTCTTTTGCACAAAAAGTGAAGTGAATAGCGGCAGCGTATTGTACTACTCATATGCGGATTCGACAATTCCAATAACTATCAACAGGTAGCTTGAGCATGTGTACGCTCCTGTTTAATCGCTCACTTTAGAAATACTTTTCACGAATTGTATAATCTAAAGTCTATTTATGCATTACAGGTATGATAAGTTCGCATGGAAAGTCCGCTTTCTGTGTTTGCGATTAGTTATCGGTTTTCACAAGGTGTTTTGATGACTGGCTTTATTTCGGATATGCGTAGCCGCGCCGCAGCTCTCGGTAAGCATATAGTTCTACCCGAAGGCTACGAGCCGCGTATGTATCATGCGGCTCGTAAACTCGTCGACGATGGCATATGCAAAGTAACTATTTTAGGCGAGCGAACTACCGTCGAAGCGATCGCCAATGTCGAAGGAGTGAGTCTTGACGGCATCGGTGTGGTAGAGCCTGCGACCAGCCAGTATTTTGAAAGTTTTTCGGCGAAATACGCCGAACTTCGCTCAAAGAAGGGTGTGACTATCGAGCAAGCACGTGAAGTCGTTGAAGACGTTCTGTTTTTCGGAGCGTTAATGGTGCGAGAAGGCGTGTGCGACGGTATGGTGGCTGGCGCAATGAACGAAACGGCGAACGTACTACGCGCCGCGTTCCACTGCATCGGCACATCACCCGGCGTTGATATCGTCAGTTCTTGTTTCGTTATGCTTGTACCAAACTGCACTCTTGGCGAGAATGGTATGATTGTGTTTGCCGATTGCGCAATTAATCCACAACCAAACGCGGAGCAACTTGCAGATATCGCGATTTCGAGCGCAGCGACCGCACGTTCACTCTGTGCGATGGAACCTCGTGTTGCGATGTTGAGCTTTTCTACCAAAGGCAGCGGAGGTGACCATCCCGATGTCGACAAAGTCGTGCAGGCAACACGCATCATAAAAGCTAAAGCGCCGCACCTTCAAGTCACTGGCGAGATACAGGCAGACGCAGCGTTAATCGAAAAAATCGGTCAAAAGAAAGCGCCCGGGGATCCGGTCGCTGGCAAAGCGAACGTTCTAGTATTTCCAGACCTAGATGCGGCTAACATAGGTTACAAACTCGTCCAACGCCTTGTATGCGCGGAAGCAATAGGTCCGGTGAGTCAAGGCCTTGCGTTGCCGGTTAACGATTTGAGCCGCGGATGCAGCGTTGACGATATAGTGAGCGTCGCAGCGATAACTATTTTGCAAGGTGTTTAATGAGCGTATAGACTGCCCAGTCAGTAAAAAAGATAAGGATTCTGTTATTCTCGGAGTTGACATGAAAATTCTCGTTCTGAATAGCGGTTCGAGCAGTTTGAAATATCGCGTTTACGATATGCCCGGCGAAAAATTGCTCGCAAAAGGGCTGGTCGAGCGCATCGGGCTTGACATAGGAAAGATTACGCACTGTAAAGGCGATGATAAATTCCCTGTTGAGCAGACAATCCCCGATCACAAAGTAGCAATCAATGCTGTGTTAGGGCTTCTGACTGATCCGAAACAAGGTGTCTTGAAACACATTGACGAGATAGCGGCGTTTGGTCACCGAGTTGTACACGGCGGCGATAAGTTCAGCGACAGCGTGCTCGTAACGGACAACGTTAAAGATGCGATTACGGAATTCGCCGATATGGCTCCGCTACATAATCCCCCCAACTTGTTCGGCATCGAAGCCTGTGAACATATTCTGCCGAACGTACCTAACATAGCAGTTTTTGACACGGCGTTTCACCAGACTATGCCCGACTATGCATATATGTACGCCATTCCATACCACTTTTTTGAGAAATACAAAGTGCGCCGTTATGGATTTCACGGCACTAGTCATCGCTTCGTGGCATTACGCGCAGCCGAGCTTATGGGTTATCCGATTGAACGCAGTGAAATGGTTACTTGTCATCTCGGTAACGGCTCTAGCATATGCGCAATAAAGTATGGAAAAAGTGTTGACACTTCGCTTGGGTTCGGCACGATTTCCGGTATTCCGATGGGAACCCGAACAGGTGACATCGACCCAACAATAATCACATATCTCCAGCGAAAGTGCAGTCTATCCAAAGAAGAACTCGAAGAGATAATGTACAAGCACAGTGGGCTGCTAGGTGTATCAGGTTACAGCGATATGCGCGACGTCGTAGAGCACGCACTTAAAATGGAATCGATGAGTATGCTCGCTATGCGCATCATGGCTTATTCGACGCGCAAATACATTGGTTCATACGCTGCGGCGATGGGAAACGTTGACGCGATAGTTTTTACGGCAGGCATAGGCGAAAACGACTCGCTTCTGCGATCGCTTGTACTCGACGGACTTGAATTTCTTGGCGCAGAAATGGATGAACTAAAGAATCAGGTTACTGTTGGCGGCAAAGAAGGCGAAATTTCGGTCGACAACAGCCGCGTAAAAGTCTATGTTATTCCTACAAATGAAGAACTTATGATAGCTCGCGACACTGTGGCGGTTCTGACGGGAGCGGCAAAAAGCGCACGCGATACGCTTCGTGCGCGAGGAGATGATTAAAAGGCAAATGCGGAGATTTAGATTTTTTATAGAAAAATCAATGTAATTCTCCACAACTCAATCTTAAAACTAAGATATCAAGAATCCGTTAACTCAAAAATTTTGAAATTATCAATCTAATTATTAGACTTACCCTTAAAAAGCCCTTCCTCCAAGATATTTCGCTTGAATTCCGAGAGTTTCTTCAATGCGCAGGAGTTCATTGTATTTGGCGATGCGAAGTGGCCGACCGCAGTGCTTACATACTAAAGCTTCCATCTTAACATCTTCAGCACAGAAAAGGCATTTTTGGTGTTGTTCAATTCGGTCATATCGTGCTCAACCTCTTGTTAACTAATCAATCACGCGCATGTTATTAAACCCTCAAGAGTATTAATCCACTTGTTAAAATGAGGGCAGTTTTTCCTTAATAGTGGTATTCCAGTTTTGGATGCTGCAACAGGCGAAACCGTTGTTTTATTCGACTCGAATCCAGTTAAATGCCTGCTTATTCGTTTCGATGGTGCAGTTTCAAATCCATCATCAATCATTTCAGGCTCTAATCCAGCAATTTCACTCTTTAACTCATTTATCTGCTTGTCATGATCCGTGAAATACCAAGATAAGTTATCTGGATTGACTAGAACTAAAGATTCAAACTCATGAACCTGAATGTAAGGTATAAATCGCCGAAGGTCGTCGAATGTTGATCCAAGATCTTTTTTTAATTCACATTCAAGATATTCGACTCTGTCATAAAGTTGTTTGTTCAATGAATCTCTATATCCAGGGAAATCGTCTGGTAACGCATACAGATCAATCATTGTCGTAATAATGTCGCCATGAAGTTGTGCTTGCTTTATTGTGCGCTCTATTTCTTTACGAACTTGCGTGTAACAGGTGACACCACCTCGAAAAATCCGATTATGCTTTCTTTTTGTTGTTATAAGAATTGGAGTTGTTACGAGGTTATGATTCAAGTTGGAAAAATGACTTTGGAGTGTATCGCGAACAAATATTCCTTCGGTTTTTCCTTCTGAAATGATTCTTAGTACCGTCGTTTTACATGCACTCACAGTAAAGGTCCTCCGCCAAACACATTCCTTTCCCACAGCTCTGATATCGACGTGTCTTCTAACCAGTCAGCGTATTCTTCGCTTGAAAGCCTTTTAAACGTAGATTCTCTATCTCTACGGTTTACAACTACAATATCTTCCGGAGAAAAGTGGTCGACGAGCATACCAGATTGTGTTGATAGGACAATTTGGGATCTTTCTGCTGTGTCATGAATCAAATCAGAAAGTAAACTTATAGCATATGGATGAAGACCTAACTCTGGTTCGTCAATGAAAATGATTGGCGGGATTCTATCTTCTGGTTGCGAAAGTAACGAGATTAATAACAGGAACCTAAGCATCCCATCGGACGCCTGTGAAGCATCAAATATTGCACTGCTTCCTTTTTCGCGCCACTGCAATAAGACGTAGTCATAGTCGTCTTCTAATACAAATTCTGAAAAGAACGGTAGTGCTAGTCTTGCAAGCTTTTCAATTTTTGCGTAGCACCTGCCGCTTTTTTCACGCATATTGTAAAGAAAAGCGGACAGATTTCCTCCATCTGCCTTAAGGTATTTCCCGTCGCTGATTTTTGATTTTTGACGTACCCAAGCGATTTGTGAGGTGTTATGGAATTGAAAAACAACCAGTTGCCTCAAAAGTGCTAATGTGGACTTAACAGTTTTATTGGCAATAGTCGTATCGATAAGTCTGGAGTTATTATGTCCTGCGCCCAGTTCTGTCCAAGATGCTTTAGTCGCATAGACATTTTTTGAAAATCTGAGTTTCTCCTCTGTAAATATTAGTGAATCTCCACCTGCGTGAGCTAACCAGATGACATATTCATTTTGACCAGCCGTAGTTTCGATATTAATTGCACCTGTTATCTCACGTGTAACTGATGGTCCATCAAAGAGCAGTTTGCTAGCACCACCAGCTTTACCAACATAAGTCTGCAGACCTTCGTATGTTATCATGAAACTAAGCATCTGAAAAAAAGATATGAAATTTGACTTTCCCGCACCATTAGCACCAAGCAAAACAGTGATTTTGCCAAAATCAAATTCCTTTAACAGTCTGATGGATTTAAATCCAGAAATGGAGACTCGTTTTAATCTTGTTGTCATAAAAACTCCAGTATCAAATGTCAATAATAATCATCTTACTAATTTACAAGTCGTACTCTCTCTAAAACGCCCTCCCTCCCAAATATTTCGCCTGTATTCCTAAGGTTTCTTCGATGCGCAGGAGTTCGTTGTACTTGGCGATGCGGTCGGTGCGGCAGGGCGCGCCGGTCTTTATCTGTCCGGTGTTGTATGCGACGGCAAGGTGCGCGATCGTCGTGTCCTCGGTTTCGCCCGAGCGGTGACTGATGACGCAACGGAATCCCCGCCTGTGCGCCAATTCTATGCAGTCCGCCGTTTCCGTAAGTGTGCCTATCTGGTTCACCTTGATGAGAATCGAGTTCGCAGCGCCGCATTCAAATCCCATTTTGAGCCTATCGACGTTC
>CAZRQJ010000007.1:0-381 GCA_964602075.1 uncultured Planctomycetia bacterium | reverse complement strand
TTACGAACAAATCGTCGCCGACAATCTGGATGCGTCCGCCGAGGTTTTTAGTCATCAGCGTCCAGCCGTCCCAGTCGTCCTCCGCATGCCCGTCTTCGATTGAGATAATCGGGTATTTATCCACCCAGTCCGTCCAGAAACCAACCATCTCTGCGCCTGTGAACTTCTTCCCGCCTTCGCCATTCAAAACGTATAGTTTCTGATCTTTGTCGTAAATCTCGCTCGCCGCAGGATCAAGAGCAATGGCTATGTCTTCGCCTTTTGTAAATCCTGCTTTTTCTATGGCTTCAAGAATCAGATCGACAGCTTCTGCGTTCGATTTAAGGTTCGGAGCGAATCCGCCTTCATCGCCAACGTTCGTTGCGTATTTTTTGTCGGCAA
>CAZRQJ010000006.1:10201-30576 GCA_964602075.1 uncultured Planctomycetia bacterium | reverse complement strand
TTGGCAACTTGAGCCTGTTGTAGCAATGCTTCAACGAAGTCCTGCCTATTGATTCGCATAACAGCGATGTCAAGCGATTTTTGCGCCTGCTGAATCAATTCAAAAATTGGATCTTCAGACAACGGATTGTCGCTTAACCGCTCGTTGCGGAGATTTTTGTCGACAAAACGCACCTGAATTTCAGGCACAAGATCAATACGCCCCTTGAAAATTACATTTGCCGGTTCGGGTTTGTTAGCGTCGGGGTCAATGACACCGCCGCCTCCATCATCGCCGTTGTCGCCTCCGCCTCCGCAGGCGAAAATCATCAACAACAAAAAACCGACAAACAACAAGGAGATACCCTGCGTTATTCTAAGCCGCATGCTGGACGCCTCCTGATAGCATTCCTCAAAAGGATAAATATACGTATATTGGTCGATAAAGTCAAGAAATATCGCCCTCTTGAAACACTCCGTAGAATGTTTCCAAGAAAACCAAGCAGACTATCATCGACTCATACACAGCCAAATTAGTTTACCCATTAAAGTTAAACTTGTAACCGAAACAAGAACTTTTACATCTTGTAACAATCCGAACAGCAATATGCAAGTAATCAACTACTTTGCATCGCCAAGTTTCGTCTTCTCCGTAGCCCATCGAGACAAGCCTTCGAGCCAGTTCGGCAAACTGCGCAACGCATACTCTTGCAAGATTCTGCTCCCAAGAGCTGAGTAAAGCGGACGCTTTGCAGGGCGAGCCAGATATTCGCTTGTAATACCGATAACCATATCGCGCCGAAATCCGCACAGTTCAAACGATACTTCTGCGGCGCGGCGCCATGATACACCACCTTTCGACGCCAAGTGAACAAGACGGCAAGGAAGTTGGTGAAAATGTCTGCACAACCACTCCGCTAATAGACTGACATTTGTTGGAGAAGTCACTTGATCGTCAACAACGTTCACTTTTTCCCCTCGTGCTCCCTTATCGTAAATAGCGTTGAAAAAACACTTGCCGTCAACGCTATATAACCCGCTTGTTCGAACAATTGTTGCAGTTTGATCGGCGTTAAAAACGAGACGCTCACTCTCTGCTTTAGACGCTCCATAAACAGACAAAGGCGATACTTTGTCGCTTTCCAAGTATGGCTCCGTGCGCACGCCACCGTTTTCGATACCGGAAAAAACATAGTCGGAACTGAAGTGAATCAACTTCAGCGCTGACTGCGCGCATATTTCTGCGATTACAAGCGGCGCGTGCGCGTTCAGCCGAAACGCTTCACTTTCGTGCGACTCGCACCAATCGACGTCCGTTGCGGCTGCAGTCAACCATACAACGTCGAACACTTCGGCTGAAACTATTTTCGCAAGTTTGTCGGGATTTTCAAGCGGAAGTTTATTTCTGCACAAGACACGAACGGGAAATCGAGCTTTTGTAAGTTCGCGCTCCAGTGCTTTTCCAAGCTGACCAGCTCCGACTATCAAATGTCTGCTCGTTCGCGGCAAACGTCCATGTTGAGTAAATTCAATTTTGGTTTCATCACGGAAATCTGTTTCGGTCACTTCTCCGCCACTATCAGCAGATCGCGTTTCTGCGCCATACACATCATCATTGCCGCCACCGCTTTCCGTCTCGGCAAGACTAGATAGTGAACACCTTAAATCTTGATTCATCGCGAATGATTTGAAATAATCCACAGTGTCTAGTATAATACAAACGCCGGTGGTTGGGACTTCTGCAAGCGGAAGTTCAAAACCCCGTCAGGTCCGGAAGGAAGCAGCGGTAATGTCCCGAGCTGTGCCGGAAGAAACCTAACCCCGGTGCTTTCCTTCTATACATCCCGCTTTGCCGCGTTTGAATATCTGTAAAAGAATCGCAAATATAAAGGTAGTAAATTTGATAAAAGATAAATCCGAATCAATTTTTCCCAACAAACCTTCATACGCGCTGATAACTGGCGCATCTTCCGGTATCGGTGCGGAGTTCGCGCGCCAACTGGCGGGCCGCGGTCATAACCTTATACTCGTCGCACGACGAGAAGATAAATTGATTAAACTCGCAAACGAGCTATCCGCAAAACACAACATCAAGTGTGAAACCGTTATAGCTGACTTATCAGACACAAGTGACGTAAAACGCATCGAAGAAAGGATAACCGATGGTGGAGATGTCGAGATACTTGTCAATAACGCCGGATTCGGTATACGCGGATTCTTCAATGACACCAACGCTGATGATCAGGAACGAATGATATATGTTCACTGTACCGCGCCGATGCGGCTGACTCGCGCTGCGCTCCCTTCGATGATTGCAAAAAAACACGGTGTAATTATTAATGTATCGTCAATCGCGGGGTTCGCTCCCGCGCCCGGTAACGTGAATTACCACGCTACAAAAGCGTATTTAATAGGAATGACGGAATCTCTTCACCTTGAACTCGGAGGCAGCGGAGTTTACGTGCAGGCTCTCTGCCCAGGCTTTACATACAGCGAATTCCACGATGTTATCAAGTCCGACCGCCGCGCCGTCGAAAGGAAATGGTGGATGCAGGCTGAAGACGTAGTCGGCGAATCGCTTCGAGAAGTGTTCAAAAACAAACCCAGTCGTACAATCGTCGTACCGGGAACTCGCTACCGCCGCTTGTTGAATATCGTACATATACTGCCGCGTGCGTGGTTATGGAAAATCTCGCTCAAACGCTCCTCACGTATTGGCAAACGGCGGAAGGAACTGGAAAGCAGGCAGGTTCGATCAAATTGAAAGGATTTGGTTGTTCAGTCAAACGAAAAAGAATCAGTGATCATCGAGTTCATTTGAAATCGAAGACGATAACAAATAATCAGGATTATTAGAGTCAGACCCCGACCGAAACATACAAGCAATAGCGATATAGATATTTGATTAACTCACTCGATGCAGTTTGTTGCGCTTCATTCAACAAAAACTATCGAATAACGCTTAGCTTAAAAAAACGCTGATATTGAATTTAATTAGCTTTACAAAATATACGCAGCAAGATCCTTATCTTTTATCACATCTTTCAGCTTATCAATGACGTATTTTTCGTCAACAACAAGCTCGTGCTTTACAGGTATAGATTCAGTGCAGGCGTTTTCGAACAAAACTGTCGAAGTAAGTGTTTCGCTAGTCGCGGTCGCGTTTTGCGCTTCTTTGTACGGCGCAAGTTCCATATCGCCTTCTTCAATCGGCGCTTTGAAACTGACGCTTTCGAGAACGTATTCGAGAATGGTATGCAAGCGGCGTGCCCCGATATCTTCCGTTTCTCTGTTGATGTGTTCCGCGTGCTCTGCAAGCGATGCGATTCCGTCTTCCGTAAAAGTTAGTTTTACACCATCCGCTTTCAAGAGTTCATAGTATTGGCGCGTTAGTGAATTTGACGGCTCTGTAAGAATTCGCTTAAAGTCTTCCCCTGATAGCGACGACAGCTCGACGCGAATGGGAAAACGCCCTTGAAATTCTGGAATAAGCTCGCTCGGTTTGCTCATATGAAACGCACCGGCGGCAATGAATAAAATGTGATTTGTACGAACGGGACCATATTTCGTAACAACCGTCGTGCCTTCGACGAGCGGCAGAATGTCACGCTGTACGCCCTCACGTGAGACGTCCGGGCCGGTTTTTGAATGACTCGACGCAATTTTGTCGATTTCGTCGATAAAGACGATTCCTGACTGCTCGACGAGTTCGACGGCTTCCCTTATAACCGCATCCATATCAATAGCTCTGTCAACTTCCTCACTAAACATAACGCGCCGCGCTTCGTCTACCGTTAAGCGTTTTTTCTTGCGCTGCCCAGGTCCGGCAATGTCACCCATCATTTCCTGCAGGTTCATTCCCATTTCTTCAAGTCCTGCGTTAGAAAATACTTGCATGATTTTCGGGCGGTTATCTGAAGTTTCTATTTCTACAGTCTTGTCGTCAAGTTTTCCTGCGGCAATATCGTCTAGAAGCTGATTTCGCACGCGCTCCGCCTGCGCCACCTCGCCGTCGACGCTCGCTTGTTCTTCCGGAGTGGCGGCGCGGCGATACTTCGGTTTTGGGGCAAGTTTGTCGAGCAGCCTTTGGTGTACGCGCTCGCGAATTTTGTCAGTCTGGCTAACAATCCTGTCCAGTTTAACGAGCCTAACGCCAACCTCTGTCAAGTCGCGAACAATAGAATCTACATCGCGCCCGACGTAGCCAACCTCTGTAAATTTGCTCGCTTCAACTTTGACAAACGGGGCGCGTATTATCTTCGCCAATCTGCGCGCAATCTCTGTCTTGCCGACGCCTGTAGGACCGATCATTAGAATATTCTTAGGGATAATCTCATCGCGAAATTCGTCCGCAACCTGTGCGCGGCGCCATCTGTTACGGATTGCAACCGCCACAGCGCGTTTCGCTTTGTCCTGCCCGACAATATATTCGTCTAGTTTTTCGACGATCTGCTTCGGCGTTAAGTTTTCTAAATAACTCATTCGTTTTTCGTTATCGCTCATGCGAAATATCATCTCCAATAATTATGCATCGGTTTACCCGTTGCGAGAAAGAATACTACCGAAAGCTTATGCGTTTAGCAAACCACTACGGTTCCAAATGACAAGTTGTGTGCACCGATAGTTTGGTTTTCATATATAAATATCAGTCGCTCGATTCACTAATTTCTTCAATCGTCAGTTTATCGTTCGTGTAAATGCAGATTCCGGATGCAATTTTCAACGACGACTCAACAATGGTTCGCGCATCTGTCCACCCGGATTCGCGAAATGCTAGTGCGGCAGCGCGTGCAATATCTGCACCACTGCCGATTGACGCTATGTCGTCGTCCGGTTCGACTACGTCGCCATTACCGCTGATTATCAAGATTTCGTTTGCACTTGCGGCGATAAGCAGGGCTTCAAGTCTGCGCAAATACTTATCCGTTCGCCAGTCTTTTGCAAGCTCGACCGCTGCACGTTTTAGGCTCGCAGGGTGCTTTTCTAGTTTTGCTTCAAATCGCTCGAACAATGTGACGGCATCTGCGATTGCGCCGGCGAAACCGGCAACGACGCGCCCTTTTGCGAGAACCCTGATTTTGTTCGCTGTTCCTTTTAATATACTGTGTCCAAGCGTGACTTGCCCATCGCCGCCTATTGCGGTTTTACCCGCCGCTCGCACAGCTAGAATGGTTGTTCCATGCGGAATATAGTCAAATTGCGACATAAATTCTCCGAAAAAGTAAAACAAATTCTGATTGAAGTTTTATTATACAGTACTCGCAATAACGATCATCTTAGAAGAAAAGGCTTTCCTGCACTTGCAAGGCAGCAAGTATGTCTGTTTCTTTACACGCGCCGATAAATACTAGAATTTCTCCAAGTCTTGCCCGCTTAGCTTGTTGCAGTGCAAGAGCGTCCGCCAAATGCTCATCGTTAATAATGCCTTTTGCAAGCAACACTCTTCCGAGCCGTACATCGAGTTTGTGCTCTTCCGTGGTGTTAGCTATCGTGTCAAATCCGTTCATGTTGCTCCTATAAAAAAAAGCGCACAAGCGCCGCTAGTTCAAAACACCTTTCTCGGTATCGTTAACGACGTTCGCTCCGAGAGAGACGTGGAAAGTATAAATATCGACCGCTAATAAACAACAAAAAACAGTTTTTTACCTAATAAATGACGAGTGATATTAAATGCACAAACTTGCACTTTCTAGTTAATCAGTCATAAGTACGCGTTAGATCGAGAGAAAACCACTTCAGACGTCAGGATTCGATATAATCTGCCTTTAATCACTAAAGGTTAGTTATTTTCTAAAAACGGAGCTTAAATGAACGACACATTAATACTGCCCGAATTGGAAAGCCCCGGGTTGCACGCCGACCTGTACGAACTTACTATGTCAGCGGGTTACTATGCCGCCGGACGCGTCGACGTGATTGCTCATTTTGAGCTGTTCATACGGGGATTCGGGCAGGGACGAAAATTCTATCTGTTCGCAGGATTGCAAGCTGTATTGGAACTAATTGAAAGGTGGCGTTTCGGCGAGCGCGATATTGAGTATCTATCGTCAATACCTACACTTAAACATCTACCGCCTGAATTTTTCGATTATTTATCGCACATTAGGTTCACAGGCGATTTATACTCCGTCGCGGAAGGCGAAATCGTATTTCCAAATGAACCTGTTATTCGTGTGCGTGCGCCGATTATCGAAGCGCAACTATTAGAAACTGCGCTGCTCGCGATAGTTAATCACCAGACGAGCATAGCAACAAAAGCTAGACGGGTTGTTAAAGCTGCTGATGGACGGCGCGTAGTCGAATTCGGATCGCGCCGGGCGCACGGACTGGGTGCGGCGGCTTGGGGCGCGCGTGCGGCGGTCGTCGGCGGATGCGCTGGAACGAGCAACTGCTATGCCGGAAAACGATTCGGGATACCTGTGGTTGGCACCGTCGCTCATTCTTGGATTATGAGTTTCGACTCTGAAGAGGAAGCGTTTGACGAATACGCTCGCACATTCCCTAACAGCTTGATGTTGTTGATAGACACGTACGACACGCTCGATGGCGCGCGAAAGGCGATTAAATATGGCTCGAAACTGCGCGGAGTTCGAATAGATTCAGGCGATCTTCTCGCATTGTCGAAGGGTGTTCGCCGCATTCTCGACGATGCAGGTTTACACCATGTGCACATACTCGCGAGCGGCGATCTTAACGAATACAAAATTAGCGAACTTGTGGCTGCTGGCGCGCCGATAAACGCTTTCGGGGTCGGAAGCGAGATGATTACAAGCCGCGATGCGCCTACTTTAGGCGGCGTTTACAAGCTTGTAGCGGTCGAAGACGCGAGCGGCTCGCTCACTTTAAAACGCAAACTGTCGGCGCAGAAAGCCACTATACCTGGACCGAAGCAGATTTTTCGCAAAACCGATCCAAACGGGAAATACATCGGCGACACGATCGACTTGCACGGCGATCGACCGCACGATGACAAAGGCAACGAAACAGCGATCGTCCGCCAGTATGTTGCATGCGGAACTCGCATCCGCGAGTCCCTTCCCGTCCAAGCGATAGCAGCTTATGCAGCTGGACAGCTTGAAAAATTCGACGATCGCCTGCAGTCTATCGACGACGAATACAGCTATTCCGTTGGAATCAGCAACCGACTCGAAAAATTGATGGGCGACGGCGAAACAAGCATAAACTTGACTTAATCGTCCACTTTCGCAAACCCGTTGTAAACTAAGCTCATTGTTATTGAGGAGGTCAGAAATGGCTTATGTGTTTATAGATATAGACACTCAACATGATTTTATCGACGCGAGCGGCGCACTTTCAGTGCACGGCGCAGATGAACTTTGCGCCGCATTCGGTTTTTTATACTCGCTCGCAAGACAACACAGCATCCCTATAATCGCTACTATGGACTGCCATTCGCATGACGATCCTGAATTTGCTGAATTCGACTTTCCAGCTCACTGCGTTCGTGGAACTTTTGGTTGGGAGAAAGTCGTTGAGACACTTTCTTTCGACTCAATCACTATACCTTTGAATGATTGTGAATTGCGAAAACTACCCGAGCAAACAATTATTGAAAAGGTCGCATTCAGCGTCTTTACAAACCCCAACGCCGAGCGCGTTTTTCTTATCGATTTACCTAGGTTGCTGAATTTACCGCTCGAAAATATATACTTTGTTGTGTTCGGAGTCGCAACCGATTATTGCGTTAAAGCGGCAGCTATTGGATTAGCAGAACGTGAAGCTAACGTTTACGTCGTAGAAGATGCAATAGCGGCAGTCAAGGTAGAATCGGGTGTGACTGCTATCAAAGAAATGTTAGGCGCTGGAGTTAAAATGATTCGTCTTGACGATGTAGAGAAATTGTTTAGCTAACAGCGCTTGCTATTTACCGAAGAGCCAAAAGCTCTTTTTTGGGGGTTTAGTCGCTTCAATATCTGCCGCAATACCTGCCGTTCCAGCGTTTTTAAATTGCGGTTCAGTCAAGAAAAATTTAACTTGGGATTTCAAATCCTGCTTAAATTTGCCTGTTAAATCAGTGAAATCCATCGTTTTCCCGCTGGCGCTTTTGAAGTCACATTGCCGAATAATCTTGATTTGTCCACGCCAAGTAACTTGGTCGAACTTGCAGTTGGTAAATTTACACTTTTGAATTTTATCAGGATTCTGAAAAAACGCACCGGTAAAGTTTGAGCCTGTAAAGTCGCATGCGCTGAACTCACAATCGAAAAAGAATGCTCCTTGAAAATTGACGTTGCAAAACGAACTATTTCTAAACGAAAACTTTTCGATAACTAAGTTACTCCAATCGCTTCCATCAAAATCAACATCGAACAAGTCTAAGATATCGGTTTCAAGCCCGACTTTAGATTTAACGCCCTGTGCTACATTTTTTAAATATTTGTGCATATCGACGTTCGACCAATCGGGTTTGAATCTATTGTTGTTCACTGCATAATACTGGTCGATCATGGCTTTATACTTCTGCCGATCTGCAAATAGTGTCAGGTAGTTTTCGTCGCTATAGTTATGTCGAGGTTGCTGTGCAGTTGGCGCTGGTCCATTGTTTCGTTTATTAGTATCATTCCTGATGTTGTTTGGCTGTTGTTGCATCGAAGGCTGTGAGGCTTGAGATTGAGGATCGTCTGCAATAATCGGTTTTTCTGAATAACTTATTACCCGTTCGCCGCGCAATTTCAGCAAATTATCGTACTCCAACCGCTTCTTTTGATCAATCAACGTTCGATACGCTTCGTTGAGTTCAGCAGATTTCTGTGTAGCTTCATCGCGAGGAAGATTGCTCAAATCTGGGTGATACTTCCGCATGAGTTTTCGGTATGCGTGACGAATATCATCCGGAGAAGCATCCGTTTTCAAATTCATAAGTTGATAGTAGTTTAACATTAGCCCTAGCTGTACCTTTGAGAAGCGCGAAGATTATAGCCTTATCCCATAGCGCTGTCAACCGGGGTTATCTACCCATATCACTCGCAATACAACAATTAAAGCGCTGGCAAACTGTAATTAATGCGGAAAAGCCCGGCCGTAAACCGGGCTAACACTACAAACAACGAATGGTTACGCCAAATTACTTCTTCGGCTTGGACGGGTGGATGTGCTCCTTGAGCGCTTTGCCTGCGGTGAACTTGGGAACCTTGCGCTTTGCGATCTTGATCTTCTCACCAGTTTTGGGGTTGACGCCTGTGCGAGGCTTGCGCTCCGCAACCGAAAAATTACCAAAACCAGTAAGCTGAACCTTACCGCCCTTCTTCAGGGTTTTAGTGATCGTGTCAAGCACGTTGTCAAGTACAAGCTTGACTTTCGCCTTTTCAACTTCGGTAGCCTTCGCTACTATGTCGATTAGCTCGGTCTTGCCCACTGACTTAATTTCCTTATCTGCCATGAAAATCCTCCGAAATGAAATTCAGGATGCTTGATTATATATAGCTTAAGAGTAGCTTGTCAAGCGGTTATGTGCATCAATATTAGCATAACACGAGTATCCAGACATCAACCTATCACTATCACATAAAAAACCCGCATCATTACTAAAAACATGCTCATTCACATCTCTGAACGCTATAATAAAAAAACGTCGATTATTTTTTTGATCGACGGATTTTATTAGGATTTTGCTTATCATGAACACCGACAAGAAAAAAAACGCGCCTTACAAAGATGCTCAACCGAGAGATTCGGTTGACAACAAAGACGCTTTGCACGTTCGAAACATGGCGATTCGAGCTTTAACGATTATCATCTTTCTACTTTGCATAGTTGCGGTTTTTATATATGCAAACCGCAATCAGGCAAAGCTCGACAATCAGTTCCAAAAAGCGAAACTACCTTTGGGTATGCCTATGATTGCCCCGATTCCAAAAACAATCTTAACAATAGATACGGCGAAAAATAAGATAGAGGACTACACCTATTCGATACAAGGCGATGCACCCGGCGAAATGAAAGAAGGCAAAATGTATACAATCGAGGGCGTGAGCGATAAGACACCCACCGAAATTCGCGACTTCTATAACATGTTGCTTCTCGATAAGGGCTACCGTCAGCGAATCAACATCAGTCTCCCGTCCGGTCACCGCCTCGACATGGAAGATGAAAAGAACATTTTTTCGCTCGAAGTCGAACGCAAAAAGAATGCAAAAGAAACGACAGTGAAAATCGTTATATACGATTGAGTGTGCTTTTGTTACATTCACTGATGAATGTTTGTGCGGTTTTAGTTATAATCTTTGCGTCGTAAAACGGTTTCGTACGCAGGATTGCATTTCGGTTGCTACATACGAATACAAGGCGGATTAGTAAAGCAGTTTATCAGTGAATACAATACCGAAACACACGAGAATCATTCATACATACTCGATGAGTATGGTGAGTTCATTTATAAATCAACCGGTGATCAGACGAGTAGTTGTTATTCCTGGTACGAGTACAGTTACAATAATAGAGTGCATATGGTAACAGGACTAAAAAAAAGTTACTACATATCACAAATCAGACAAAAACTATGAAGATGAGTCTTGGACTTTGTTTCGCACAATAATCTACTATCCTGAACTGCCGGATGTTGCAACCGACTACGCGAGCGAGGGATGCGGATAACCGCCCCGGACGGGGAATGAGTCTGTTTTATAAAGAATCGAGCCTGCGCTACTTCGCTTCCAGAATGTATCTGCGAAGGTCGTCGCCAAGGTCTAGTTTGTTGAGTTTCTTTGCGTCGCTGAAGGATACTTCGAGGTATGGCACTTCGCCGTCGAACAAGTCCACCTGGACGACTTTGCCGTATGCCTCTACAAGTTCGCCGCGAGCGGTCCAGTTGCGCACTTTTTCAAAAAATACGATGTCGCCTTTTGAATAAGTGTCTCTGCTAGCATCCGGATAGTAAATCTTATAGCCTTCCGATGTTTCTTTCGGGCGTTTTGCTGATGGCACTCTCACGGGAGTTTTTTTTAATACACGCTTTTTGGATGCTTTGATCTCGTCTTGAGCCGCAACCGCTTGCGCGGTTTCATCGCCAGTTTCTACCGGTTCGATTTCTTTGAAAACGCTCTTGACGTTTTTCGATTTTGGTTCATTAGAAGATTTCTTAGCCATAGATGCCTCCAGAACTTTTAATTCTAACTCGTAACATCGCTTATGTCAAACGAAAGTATGCTACTTAACAAGAGCCTTCACAACTACCAATCATAGAAACGATCCGAATAATGCAGTAACAAAATTTGCAAAACGGAATTATCAAACAACTTATAAGATATAGCGCATAGTTTATTCGCCTTCTGGTTTATATCGAATGTTGTCAAGTAGTTCTTTTGCAATCGCACGCTCTTCGTCGTATTTGTCTATTTCATTTAACTCGTTGCTCAACATTTCGGTTATAAACTCATCACGAATCCGTCCCATCGACCAAAGGTTGAAGAGTTTTCTCCCTAAATCCGCTTCGAGTTCGCGCAGTTTTTTGTCGAGGGTGATTATCCTAACTTCCAGTTTTCCTTGTTCAAGCATATCGCTAGATTCGCGAGCGAATTTCTTGCCGAAATCCGAAAAAGCTCTACCGATTTTTTTCGATATATCTACTACTTGCTCCTTCATTTTACTTGATGCATCATCTTGTTTGTCTGTCGAAGGTGCATCAGCGGGAGGCAATGGTTGTTGATTTTCTTTTGGTTCATCGAGCAAAGATTCGCTTCGCTGCGATTCGTCCGCCTTAAACTCGTTTTCGTCATTGGGCTTTTTGTCGTTGTTTTCGTCGCACATAACCACTCCTGATTAAATCATAATCATCGCTTCGCTTAACAAAAAAAGTGCACACAAACCGCACAGACCGAATGATAGCGCAAAAGTCTATTGCAGCGGCTGCGCCACTGAAAGAAGCAATTGAATTGCGTCGGCAACAATCTCCGCATGATCAAACGCAAGCGGCGGTAGGTCGAGAATCGGAAACCAAACCGCTTCGGCTGCATCGCTGCCAGCACTCAATTCGTTTTTCTCGCGATCGATTATTGTCCAAAAAACGACACCTACAACGCGTGATCGCGGATCTCGTCCGGGTTTGCCGTATGCCCGCAACTGTGACAGACTCTCGACTTCTATACCGGTTTCTTCATGCAGTTCGCGCTTCGCCGCGTCTTCCAAGTCTTCGTCCAATTCCACACCACCGCCCGGCAGAGCGTAAAATCCTTCAAACGGAGGATATCTGCGTTTAACGAGTAAAATGTCGAAAAACGCAGCAAGCGGCGCATCGAGCGATGGTTCGCTCGCGTTGTACCGCTCCGCGATCGCAGAGGCGTTATCCGAGTTACCGGACTCCAGCGATGAATCCTGTCTCGGTGACAACACGAGAATGTCGGAAGCGACAGCAATCTCGGGCCAAATGGGTTTAACTGGCGTGACTTGGGTTTCCACATATTGATGATATCATGATTTGAAAGTGGTTGATTGCTTAATCCAGACGAGTAATACTCAAGGTGATCAAATTTGAGCTTGAAAACAACTAACTGATTGATTTTGATTCAACCCGCCTCGTAAACTAGTACCGTACTAACCTCTGCAACAAAAGCGATGCCATCTAAAAAAGCGCTTAAATAGATACACACTACGGTTTATCCGAATATTAGAAGAGTCAATGTCCTAAATCTTGAGATGTAAGGTATAAATAGCGTGATTATGACCGAGCAACCTGAACATCTTAACGAGACGATGGAAGGCGAGGGTGTAAACGCTGTCGCTGTCGCATTGGCGATTATCCTTTTCGCCATCGTACTTTTTGCGATAATCGTATTCCTTACGGCGTTTTACCGCGTAAGTGAACGTTCCGTTTGGGAATCGAAATCCTTCGCCGCGCGCGAGGACAAGTTTATAAACCTATCTTCCGCTCAACAAGCGGAGCTAACGTCGTATGGAGTTGTGAATCCTTCTAAAGGAATCGTATCTATTCCAATAGATGTCGCAATGGAGATCATCGTCCGTGAGAACTCGTTTAAGAATCAAGTTTCAGCGTTGAGAGAAGCAACCGGCGCATATGACCCTCCGCTCAATATAAGCACACTGACGGGTTTTGAAGATGCTGATCATACGCAGGAGTATAGCACTTTACTAGTTGCATAAGGAAATCAGTTATGAGAAGGCTCGGAAATCGGTTGTTACTTTTAGTCATTACAACCATTTCGTTCAGCGTATTGACAATGGTTAATCCGGCAACCGCTCAACTAGCTCGCGAGACACCCAAAGAACTTGAAGGAATTGGCATAATCGAACATCCAAACGCACAACTTCCGACGGACGCGCGTTTCAAAACCGAAGACGGTGAAGATATTGCGCTTGGCGACCTGATAGACGGCACTAAACCTGTGCTATTGACGCTAATTTATTTTGAATGTCCTATGCTTTGCAGTCTGGTCGTGAACGGCGCGGTTGATGCAATGAAGCGCATGAAATATGTACCCGGCAAAGAATTCACGATGATAACGATAAGTTTCAATCCGCTTGAAACTCCAACGCTTGCGAAGCTCAAAAAACAAGCGTACATAAAGGATTATGGTCGTCCTGAAGCTGCATCCGGATGGATGTTTCTGACCGGAACCGAAGAAAACATAAAGCGAGTGACCGAAGCTGTTGGCTTTGGTTATAAGTGGAATGAGAAGATGCAGGAGTACGCACACAGTGCGGCGATTTTCGTCGTCACTCCCGACGGCAGGTTGTCGCGTTATCTATACGGTGTTTTGTACGACCCGAATACGCTCCGTTTGTCGCTTCTCGAAGCTTCCGAAGGCAAGATCGGAACTCCGCTAGATAAAATTATTATGTATTGTTTTCATTACGACGAACGTGAAGGCAAATACACCCCGCGTGCGGTTGGTATAATGCGCGCAGGTGGATTCATCACATTACTAATTCTTGCTGGCATTTTTTGCGGCGTCTTTTTTAAGCGCAGGCTGGATTCCGTTACGCGGCACGTAACTGAAACAAACAGCAATGAAACAGCGTAACAGGCATCGTTAGATTGATTTGATTCATAGTGTAACTAGAGGTAACTGCAGATGATTACGGCGATGGGAATCGCTCAATTCTCGGAAAGGACTTTATCGAATGCAACTCATTTGATGAGCGTTCTACAAACGCAAGCGGACGGGACAGGCTTTTGGATGCCGGTGGACGCATCCACAACAGCCGGTGAAGTTGACTGGATATTCCACTTCATACTCTGGTTGTCTGTGTTTTTCTTTACATTAATAATAGTCGTTTCTACGCTATTCGTCGTTAAATACAAGGCGCGCGCCGGACAGAAAGCCTCACATACACCTCACCATAATATGACGCTTGAACTTGCATGGACAATTGTTCCGCTCGTTCTTGTTTTGGTTATTTTCTATTTCGGCTTCAAAGCCTATCTAAACATGTCAATCGCACCTGACAACGCTTATGAAATTCAAGTCACCGGCAGGAAGTGGAGCTGGATGTTCACATATCCTGACGGGACGGTGGATGCTGATTTGCATGTTCCCGTCGATACGCCAATATCGCTTGTTTTGTCTAGCGACGACGTGATTCACAGCTTGTTCATACCAGCGTTTCGCTTGAAGAAAGACGCCGTGCCCGGTATGTACAACAAAGCTTGGTTTCAAGCCACGGAACCTGGCGAATACGAAATCCTATGCGCCGAGTACTGCGGAACGGAACACTCGACGATGATTGCGAAAGTTGTCGTACACGAACCCGGTGGATTTGATGCATGGCTCAAGGATGCGGCTAATTTTCTCGGTAGAGTGTCGCCTGTCGAAGCGGGCGAAAAACTTGCAAAAACTCGCGGGTGTGCGCAGTGCCACACTTCCGACGGCAGCGCGTTAATCGGTCCATCGTTCAAAGATTTATATGGCGAGAAAGTTGTTTTCAAAGACGGTACCAACACAATAGCTGACGAAAACTACTTGCGCGAAGCGATTCTCGATCCGATGGTTAAAGTAGTCGCCGGATTCGAAGCGGTTATGCCAACCTATCAAGGCAAACTTAACGACCGCGAGATAATCGCTGTTATTCAATATATAAAGAGCTTAAGTGCAACTCACAAATCGGAAGTAATGACAGCTTGGGAAAGCGAATCCGATTCTGACGATGAAAGCGCAAAATCGCCGACCGACATCGCTATACCTACTAACGAATCAGAAGCTGACGAAGGCGATTCTGAAACGAGCGACACTGCGGAGAAGACGGGGTAACTATATGTCTGAACACGAGCATAAAAACAAAAAATCTAACGGCGATGAGCCGATAAACTACTTAAACTGCGCCGAAGGTTTGAAATCATGGATATTCACGCTCGACCATAAACGCATCGGCGTTATGTATCTGCTTTCGATATTTCTTTTCTTTTTCGTCGGCGGAATGTTCGCAATGATGGTCCGAATGGAATTGCTGTCTCCCGGTACGCAATTCTTGAGCAAAGATCAATACAACCAAATGTTCACGCTTCACGGCGCGATTATGGTGTTTCTAGTGATTATTCCCGGCATACCTGCAGCGCTGGGCAACTTTGTACTACCGCTAATGCTCGGGGCAAAAGACGTTGCGTTTCCGAAGTTAAATTTAGCGAGCTTTTGGCTATACGCTATCGGGGCAGTTTTCTTTCTCGTCACGCTTGCGACCGGCGGACTCGATACTGGCTGGACGTTCTATACGCCATACAGCACGACGACCAATACATCGGTTATTCCGGCTGTTCTCGGTGCATTCATTTTGGGATTCAGCTCGATAGCGACTGGCTTGAACTTCATCGTAACTATTCAATGGATGCGACCGAAAGGAATGGGCTGGTTCGACATGCCGCTTATGCTTTGGGCATTGTACGCGACGGCAATTATTCAAGTTTTAGCTACTCCGGTTCTCGGTATTACGCTTCTCTTGCTCATTGCCGAACGCGTGCTGGGAGTTGGAATTTTCGACCCCGCGATGGGCGGCAATCCTGTTTTGTTCCAACACTTTTTTTGGTTCTACTCTCACCCGGCTGTTTACATTATGATTCTGCCGGCGATGGGTGTAGTTAGCGAGATAATCAGCGTGTTTTCCCGCAAGCACATCTTCGGTTATAAGTTCATCGCCTACAGTTCGATCTCAATAGCAATCATTAGCTTCCTCGTCTGGGGACACCACATGTTCACGAGCGGACAGTCAGGACTCGCTAACATGATTTTCAGCGTTTTGACCATGCTCGTCGCAGTTCCGTCAGCGATAAAAACCTTTAACTGGTTGACAACAATGTACAAAGGAGCGATTGTTCTCTTAACGCCGATGCTTTACGCGCTGTCGTTCCTGTTTCTTTTCGGCATTGGTGGACTTACCGGATTATTCCTAGCTACGCTCGCTACCAACATTCACCTTCACGATACCTATTTTGTCGTTGCTCATTTCCACTATGTAATGATGGGATCGACTCTTATCGCGTTTATGGGAGGCGTACATTACTGGTGGCCTAAAATATTCGGGCGAATGTACAACGAGTTCTGGGCGCGCCTGTCTGCGATAATCGTATTCGTCGGTTTCAATTTGACATTTTTCCCGCAGTTCGTCATGGGTACTCGCGGCATGCCGCGCCGTTATCAAGATTATTTCCCGCAATATCACATTCACCACTTCTTGAGTTCAATCGGTGGATTCGTACTGATGCTCGGATTCGTTATCATAGCCGTTTATCTTATACATTCGCTGATTAAAGGCAAAAAAGCCCCAACTAATCCATGGGGCGGAAACACGATGGAATGGAAGTGCGCAAGCCCGCCGCCGCCGCACAATTTTGATGCGCCGCCGCCTGCAAGCGATCCGTACGATTTCGGCAAACTTGCATATGAACCGTCAATAGAGGGATACGTCGAGTTAAATAGCGATGCGTTGTCGCAATCATCGGAATCGAAAAGCTAGTATTAACGAGGGTTAGAGTGAGTCAAAAAAAAACTAAAAACGGACATTCAAAATATCTCGAACACCACTTCGACACGCTAGAACGTCAATTTCATAGCGGCAAACTAGGCATGTGGATTTTTCTCGTAACCGAAGTTCTGTTTTTTAGCGGGCTTTTCTGTTGGTACGCAATAACGCGATCAAACCACCCTGAAATCTTCATTTACGCACATAAGTATCTCGATAAATCTCTTGGCGGTTTGAACACTGTGATTTTGCTGACATCGAGTTTTACAATGGCGATGGCTGTTCGCGCCGCTCAAATGTCGCAGAAGAAACTTCTCGTCACGATGCTAACACTAACCGTAATCTGTGCGATAGGATTTATGGGAGTTAAAGGTATTGAATACAACTCTAAGTGGAAGCATGGACTCCTACCCGGTAAGTATTACGATCCTGTTTCACATGAGTCTGCGCATGAGTCAGACTCGACAACAGTGAATCAAGCTGCATCGGATACACCGCAAAGTAGCGGTTCGGCTGCGCCTGAAACTATAGAAAAGCACAATTTTATGACCGGTCGTAATGTTGAAGGCGAATCACCTGCAGGCGAAGGCGTGAATAAAGTACCCCTTCCATCGTCCGAGACAGGCGCGCACGGTAAAACGCTTGACAAACTGCATCAGTTGCAGAATGATGCAACGGCAGGCGATAACGACAACACATCCGCATCCGCTTTGCCGCAGATTGACCAATCTAATATCAAACCCGCGGCGGAAGGGCCGGGCGGACTTGCAGAAGGTGCGACGAGCGCTCTCGGTAAGCACGAAACAACCGACGTGCCGTCGAACGTTCAGGCGTTCTTCAGCATTTATTTCATTATGACAGGAATCCACGCTTTGCACCTTGTAATCGGTATCGCCGGGCTGCTCGTGCTCATTTATTATGCGAACCGCGGACTATACAAGCGAGAATTCTTCACCCCCGTCGAGCTGTTCGGACTCTACTGGCACTTCGTCGATCTCGTTTGGATTTACCTGTTCCCGATGCTTTATCTGATTCACTGAAGCGATTTCTCGTTAGTGTTTTCGACGTTTTCCTCAAACCACTCTTCGTACCAACTCGCAGGATCGTTATAGTCAAGACTCTCGATTTCCTCGACCAAAGGTATGACTATCTTGTCGATCGCGTTGTTTTCGTAAGTTAGAATGCCGCCGTGATCGGGAACTCGCTTTTCGTCGATCTTCATAAGATTTCCCTGTGCATCCTTAGGTTTTTTTCCGGTTACCTTATAAATGTAATTCATATTGAAATCACCGGCGTTAATCTGAATCCATTTGGTTTCACTTATCATTTTTGCCGTAGCATTTTTTACAGCCAATGCTGCCAATTCCATATCTTTGTCGCCAGTAGCATGCGCGACGGAAAGCGCTTCACCGGCGCAGATGTTTACTAAGACCACTGACACAAGAGTATGAATCATTTTGCTTTGTCTGTTTTTGCTAAGTGAGCAAGCCGCTCTGTGCATAGGTGCAAGCGTACTTCGAGCATCAGCACCCATTCTAATGCCAACTACAGCGTGCTTATATGCATCTTTGATTCGTATGAAGTTCGGCAGTTCCGCGCTGGTCGATATTGTAAATAAAGCGAGCTTCGATTTATCGTTAATCTTAGAAAAAACACCTTTGTTTTCTTCGATATCGCTTGCATTCTCGTTGATGTATCGTATTGGAAAGAGACTCGGTTCTTTGTACACGCTGCATTTGCCGGCAAGCTCAAACTCCGCGAGCGCGTTATCCCATTCACCAAACGATAGCAGTTTGACTGCCAGAGTCATATGATGCCTTGCGTTGTCGGGTTCGATATCTATCATTTTTCGCAAATACTCAATCTCAATGTCGTCCGAATATACGATATCACTGGGTTTAGAGTTTTCCTCCGTCAAGTCTTCCATTTTCTTTTCGTTGTCTGCGACGTCCATCGCGCACATCGCGTTGAGAATAGCGACCGCACCTGACGCAAGATCCGCTTTGATTTCAGGGTCGGTTTCTGTCGAATTCGTGTGAATATCTAATGCTTTAGCTAGTAAATCTCTGTTCAATTGCTCTTTAGCATATCTGCCGGCAAAAGCGGCTTTTCCATCGTTTTGTTCAAAACAGGAACGAAATTCCCAGTATTCCTGTAAATGACCATACCTTTCTTCATCGTCCGCCAATCGCTTAGTTAATTTATCAACTGCTCTTTTATGATAAACATTGGTTTCATAATAAAATTTTTCTATCGCCGTCAGATAGTCTAGAAAAAAGTCGTCAACCGTCGCTCCGCTTTCTTTGTGCGATGCCCCTTGCGTGGCTAACCCTTCGGATGAAAACGCGTTGTTAGATAAAGAAGTTTCACTATCGGAGTCTGCTGGACAGGAAGTGATAATCATACACACGAAAACTATCAGCGCTGAACAACGCATCGAAAATCCCGATTCAATCATTCCCATTTTAACCTCGATCAATAAATCGACACAGGATTATACACCAATTCGCTCAAACTGAACTGACGCAAGATATGACATGTTGATTTGAAAGTTGATTATTATTATTGACAACTTCGATTTCTTTGGTTACACTGATTGTTTCTTAGGTATGGTATCGGGTGCGGGCGTGGGCTCGCGTGTTAAGGAGTTATTTAATGGCGGATTTTCCCGAAAAAGCAGCGATTATAAAGGAATTTGGAATCAACGAGCGCGACACAGGTTCAGCTGAAGTTCAAGTCGCGATATTGACACATAGAATCAATCACCTTACGGCGCATCTCAAAACGCACCGTAAAGACAATCACTCTCGCCGCGGTCTCATCCTTCTTGTCGGACAACGCCGAAGGTTTTTGAATTACATATCTAAAAAGGATTACGGTAAGTACCAAGAAATCGTCAAGAGACTTGGTCTTCGTAAGTAGCAGCGCTTCACAAACGCATAGCGCGCTTAAGCAAGCCTCGACCGGCAATCTTAATTGGACGTACATAAGGAGTACGATTTGAACAAGTACACATACGAAATTCCGGTCGGGAAAAGTGTTTATCGAGTAGAGACCGGTCATATTGCCACACAGGCTAACGGATCTCTTCTGCTTTACAGCGGTGAAGTTGCTCTTCTCTGTTGCGCTACGATGGGCAAAAAGCCGCGCGAAGGCATAGACTTCTTCCCTCTCATCTGCGATTACGAAGAAAAAATGTATGCAGCCGGCAAGTTCCCCGGCGGATTTATCAAACGAGAAGGACGCCCCAGCGACAAAGCGGTTTTGACATCGCGAATGATCGACCGTCCAATTCGCCCACGTTTTCCTGAAGGAATGCGTAACGAAGTGCAATTAATCGTGACTGCGCTTTCGGCTGACGGTGAAAATTCAGCAGACGTTGCAGCGATTAACGGTGCAAGCCTCGCTCTACACATCAGCGATATTCCCTACGACAAGCCTATCGCCGCAGTTAGAATCGCTTATCTCGAT
>CAZRQJ010000006.1:0-10191 GCA_964602075.1 uncultured Planctomycetia bacterium | reverse complement strand
ACAGATTTATTGTTAATCCGACTGTCTCGGAGTTAAAAGCGAGCCCGCTAGACCTGCTCGTTGCAGGCACAGCCGATTGCGTAAACATGATTGAAAACGAGAGCGACGAGGCACCCGAAGTGATGCTGGTTGACGCAATCGAATTAGCTATGGACGAAATTCGTCACATAATCGGCTGTTTCGACAATATTCGTGCGGAAATCGGTAAGCCGAAAGCCGAAGTGATAATTGTTACAGACGAAAATCATACAGATTTCGTTGAAAAGTTGAAAAAATTCGCCACGCCTAAACTTGAAGAGATATTTCCCGTTCAGGGCAAGGTCGATATGTGGGATGCAATTCGAGAACTGACAGACAACGCTGTCGAGCATTTCACAAAAGACTTGGCGGAAGGCGAAACGAAGCCGCCTGTTGAAGCTGAACTGAAGAAAATTATCAAGAAGTTTGCGCGTAACCTCGCGTTTTCAAAGGGCATTCGCGTCGACGGACGTAAACCCGACGAAGTGCGTTCAATCGAAGCGGAAGTTCATTTTCTTCCCCGTGTACACGGCAGCGCGATGTTCAAACGCGGTCAAACGCAGGTTATAAGCGCCGTTACTCTTGGCACATATGCCGACCAGCAGAAAGTTGACATTATGGAAAATGACGAATCGAAGCGATACGTTCATCACTACAATTTTCCGCCGTATTCCGTAGGTGAAGTCAAACCGTTGCGAGGAGCGTCGCGTCGCGATATCGGACACGGAGCGCTTGCCGAAAAAGCGCTTGTGCGTATGATTCCACCGGAAGACGTTTACCCATATAGCATACGCGTGGTCAGCGAGGTTGTAGAAAGCAACGCGTCGAGTTCGATGGCAAGTGCTTGTGGAAGCACAATGGCGCTTCTCGATGCAGGCGTTCCTTTAACTACGCTTGTTGCTGGCATTTCGATCGGTCTTTACACGGACGAAGATCGTTACATTTTGTTGAGGGACCTGTCTGGATTTGAAGACTTCAACGGGGACATGGATTTCAAAGTTGCCGGTACGGATTCGGGAATTACTGCTATTCAATTGGACGTTAAAATCGAAGGATTGACGCCTGAAATGATTAAGGGAACGCTAGAAGAAGCTCGAATCGGCAGGCTTTACATACTTGAACAGATGAAACAAGTGATTGATAAGCCAAGGCCGGTCGAAGAACTATGCCCTTACATTCCAATTCTCGAAGTCGTGCGCATAGAAACAGAAAAGATCGGGTTGATTATTGGACCTTCAGGCAAGACAATCAAGAAACTTTGTGCAGATTACGAAGCTCAAATCGATATAAACGAAGACGGTCTCGTCTATGTACTTGGAAAAGACCGCTCAAATGTTCTAGATGCTGTTTCCGTAATTCGCGCTATGACCACAGATATTGAAGAGGGTATGACATTTGATGGGCGCGTTGTTCGTATAACCGACTTCGGCGCATTTATCGAACTCATTCCGGGTAAAGATGGATTACTACACATCAGTCAAATAGCAAATCACCGTGTTGAGCGCGTCGAGGACGAACTGCAGTTAAACGATACTATTCCCGTTCAAGTTAAGCACGTTGACGATGGCGGGAAAATAGACTTGGTGCGTACAGACATTAAGGTTGAGCGAGAAAGACAGGCTCCGCGTCGCCCACCGCAACAGCAACGTGATTTTTCGCGTGGACAGAGTCGCGGGAGATTCGATTCTTCGCCGCCACGCGGAAGACGTTGACAAATAAAATATGCTATAATGTAAGTCGTCGCGTTTAGCGACTTCAACTTGAATTTGAGGTGTTAAGGATGAAGAAGTTGTTAATGTGGTTAGTTCTCGGTGTCATGGCACTTTCGACCGTGTCCTTTACGCTCGGTTGCCCGAAGCCCACGGATCCCGCTCAAGAACTTACACCGGCTCCAGAAGCTGGCGAACCAGTGGAAGATGTCGGCGATGAAGAAGGTGGAGAATAAGCGCTTGCACGCGGCTTTTTAAGCTAAACGTCTACGTTGAAACAGACGTGTATTGCGGAATGGGCAACCGTTCCGCTTTTTTTTGCTAATATCACTTTAGAAATCCGTGTACCTAATCGCAGTTAAAACTTTAGATAGTGATTAACGAGGTTGTTAAATACACGATAAAATTCCTGCTCTCGAATTATTTTTACTTTTACAGGCTCACGACTGCTTAGTTCAATTTCAGCGAGTTCTTCGATGTTGTTAGGATCTACAACAGCGACAATCAGATTTCCATCTTCAACTCGTAGTGGAATAAAACGCTGCTTCTTAATGTAATAAAGGGGAAAACTTTGAAAAGTAGTCAGGTCAACAATTTCTTCCTTCAAATCGATAATCTCAACTCCGTGCTCCTCGGCGAACGCTTGCTGAATCTCTTCCGATATCGGTCTGCGCGACTCCCAAGTGCTCTCTGGCGTCGGCGCATTCGGGTCAAGTGGGATCTCATAAACGTCCAGAAGAAAAAGCGATGTAGTCTCTGCATGTATTAAACTACTTGGTCGTGAATCGACTATTTTTTCAAACTCCCTCAATGTCATTGTTGCTATCGGGCGCTTTCGGTATTCAAGATACTTCTTTATTGTGGGGTTATACCAAGCATCTGGTGCAAAAAAACTACGGTTGATTATCAACCATTTAATGACAAGCGCATCGGACGGCGGGTATCTTTGGAAATAATGACTAATCGTATCGTGCAAAAAGTCGATACACGATTTGTGGGCGAAATAAAACTCAATTTCTTTTACTCCGCTGAAGGCTCGTTTCAACCCTCTTTCTTGCCTGACTGTATCGGACACAAGATGTAATTTACCTGACTCGAAATCTATCGGTATTCCTTGAAAATAGCGAAGATAGTGTGGATAAAAAACATACGTCATTAACAAGTCTACATAGGTTTTGCTAAGGTCCAGAACATGCACTTCTTTTTTGAGTTGTGGCCACTTTTCAATATACTCTTTGTTAGCTTGCGAAATTTGTTTACGTTTCACTTCGAGCAACTCGTCCGAGTCCGTCCAAAACTCATGAATCAGCTCAATAAGAAGGTCGCCGCGCAATGTTTAGGTTTCCTTTTCGACGGGGTTTGATAGAGTTCCTAATCCCTCGATTTCAACAGACACAATATCACCCTCATGAAGTTCACCAACACCCGACGGAGTTCCTGTCGCGATTAAGTCGCCGGGTAGCAGCGTCATCGCCGCGCTTGCGTGTGCAATGAGCCGCTCTATCGAATATGCCATATCCGAAATTGGACAGTCCTGCTTAATTTTACCGTTTACTCTCGTAATCAACCGCTGATTTCCCGGAACAAAACCGGTGTCTACCCAAGGGCCAATCGGACAGAATGTGTCAAAACTCTTGGCGCGCGCCCACTGTCCGTCAAGGCGTTGAAGGTCTCGAGCTGTAACGTCGTTGAGAATCGTATATCCGAATACGAAGTCTAGTGCGTCCTTTTCGGATACGTTCTTTGCTTCCTCTGCAATTACAATCGCAAGTTCGCCTTCGTAATGCACTTCTTTAGACAGCTTAGGCAGAATTATCGGGTCGCCGTTTGCGATAACCGAAGAAGGAGCTTTAAGAAACATAAGCGGTTCGGGTGGAATATCTGTTCCCATCTCGGCGGCATGTTTCTTATAGTTCTTCCCGATGGCGATGATCTTTCCGGGCGTAACCGGTGCAGCGAGCATATCAATCTCGACATTCAACGGGTAAGCCGGCAAAGGCGAATCCCCGTCTGCGGGCACTAAGAGCACCTTGCGCGACGGAATATAAACGCCTGAATAACTTGAACCTGCAAAATCTACACGTGCATATTTCATAACATCAGGGATTATAGCGCAGTACAACGTCGAATAGACTCGACAGTTTCAAAGCTATCATATAATAATTTGTCTAATCTGATTGATAAAGAACTAAACGGAGAGAGTGGGATTCGAACCCACGGTACAAAGTTCATCGTACACATGCTTTCCAGGCATGCACCTTAAGCCGCTCGGTCATCTCTCCACGAACCCTTATTTTAACATCCGCATGCTTGATTTCCATAACGAGAGGATCAAATCAGCAATTTCAAGGCACATTAAGCCAAACCTGAAACAGCTATTCCTCGCGCCTGAATCGCTTTTTTATCTGCTCTATCCATCTTCTCGCATGCGTACTGATTAATCAGTCGTGCGCCGGTATTTTTATACTTCAAAAGCAGTTTTTCTGTGGTTTGTGCGTCTATTTTCCACGCTTCGCGCAGAAACCAGCCTATTCCCTGATGAACCACACGTTCTTTTCATCCATCATCGGTTCAACGAATCTAATGTAGCGAGACACCTTTTTTTCCGCTTTCATCGAGTTAATCAAACTTACAATCGAAACGCGTCTCACCGCGCATCTCGTATTTCGCTTTTGTTATGAGCAAGCCTTTTTGTATTGCTGAAGCCTAAAGAGTATAATCGTCGTGTGTCAAAACGAATTGCAGTTCTAGGTTCGACAGGCAGCATCGGGCGTCAAACACTCGACGTGGTTCGAGAGCTTGACGGCGAAGTCGAAATAGTCGCGCTCACGGCGAACGACAGCTGCGATGTGCTTCTCGAACAGGCGAGCGAATTCGGCGCGCGCCATATCGGCGTTGGCGATTCGTGCTGCCAAAACCCTGCTCGAATTTCGACAGAAGCGAAAGTCTATGCCGGTATAGACGGACTTTGCGAAATTGCGACACTGCCAGAAGTGGATTTTGTCGTTTTCGCCCTGTTCGGCGCAGTTGGATTAAAACCACTAGTCGCCGCGATTAACGCAAAAAAAGACATCGCATTCGCAACTAAAGAAGCGCTTGTCGCAGGTGGAAAGCTTGTCACCGATCTCGTGCGCGCGAGCGGTGTGAATTTTCTGCCGATCGACAGCGAGCATAATTCGGTATGGCGATGCCTTAGCGGTAGAACGACGCGTATGATTCGCAAAGTTATACTCACCGCAAGCGGCGGTCCGTTTCGCGGCTACACACGCGACATGCTGCGTGACGTCACACTTGAAAGCACGCTCAAACACCCGATTTGGGAAATGGGTAAACGCATTACGGTAAACTCGGCGACGATGATGAACAAAGCGCTTGAACTAATCGAAGCTCAATATCTTTTCGATTTGCCGTCCGAAAAGCTCGATGTGCTAGTCCATCCACAAGGCGTAGTCCATGCGATGATCGAATTGGGCGACGGCACAGTTATGGCGCATCTTGGGCGCGCCGACATGAAGCTGCCGATTCGCTATTGTCTGACGTATCCCTTCAAGCCGGTTTCATTCGAGCCGTCGCTGGATTTTTCGACGCTTGAAGGACTGACATTCGAAAAACCGGACGAAGGTGTTTTTTCACCGCTGAAACTGGGGCGCCGCGCCCTCGTGTCCGACTGGACGTTTTCGGTCGCGCTGAACGCTTTAAACGAGACGCTCGTTGATGCATTTCTCGACGGTCGCATTCCATTTATTGCAATACTAGAGATTCTTGAAAAATCAGCAGACGATTTCGAGAGCTACAAAGGCAGAACGCACACGATAGATGAAATTATCGCGCTCGATGCGGAAGTGCGGGAAAAAACGAGACAAGGTGATTCAAAAAAAATAGGGACTGTCATATTACAACAGTCCCTGTAAAATTGAAGCAGGATATTAAGCGTTTGCTTTCGCTGTTTCGATTTTCGCCCGATCTTCTGCCGTGATGTACTGCGTGGCAATCCAGCATTTTAGTATTCCAGTTTCGCCATATGCTCTGATATAGAAACGAAGAGGATCAATTCCTTCAAACTGCTTTAGTTTATCTTCGTTTCCCGATGAGTATTTAGCGGTTTCCTCTTCAACCTTATTATTAATTTTGTTAGCTTCCGCGTCTTCGTTGATTACCGTTACAAAACCGTTACCGCGAGAAAAAGTGTATCTGTCCCAGTTGATCAGTTCACCGGTAACGGGGCTAGTGAGGTCAACAAATAGGTTTGTTACGGCTTCATCAACATCAAATTGCGGTGCGTCTTCAGGTAACGGCGCTTTAAGTCTGTCTAACTGCCAGACCAATAACGCATCACCGTCATCGGGAAGTTTGCCATTATCAATGTAATAACGACCTAACAGCGTTGCAACGATATTAAGAGCATTGTGACATTGATGAAGATTATCTTTGTTCGTACTCGAAGTAAAGCCGTTTGCTAGCATTCTCTCCTTCAGACTAACATTCGCCCAACTCGTGTCTTGAATGTCAGCGTCATAGAGCCACACAGCAGCAAAAGGATCTCCTGTAACAGGACACATCGGAGATAATGATTCCAATGCATTTTTTCCTGTAGTGTCGAATCCACGTGGATGTTCGCGTTCGTAAGCAACTCTTTCCGCGGAAGTCAAACCGCTCAAGTCAACATCAGAAACCGATTTAACGATGCTGCCATCAATGTTAGTTTTAAGCGCAGCTTGCTTTTCGTCGTTATTACGTACATTTGTGTTGCAAGCAAGGACAATGAAAAGCGACGCTGCAGCGATCACGCACAACAAAAAAATCACCCGATTCATGGTTTTCTCCTTGAGGAATACATTAACCTATCCTCCGTAGTACATCCTGATTATCCTGTGCCTCCGCCAACACAAGGTTTACACAAATATACAGAGTACAAATCATCGTAATGCCAGTACTGGGGGCATGCCCAGTTTGGATCGCAGTAATTGCCTGAAACATACTCACAAGACCTTCTTGTTATCCATACAACCGTCGGATCTGTCTCAAGACAGCCATTAACTACATATTCATTGTATAATTCCCAATCGTTCACATCATAGATGCATCGATATATACATTGTGGGCACTGTGCTTGGTAAGTAGTCATCGACGGCCTTGATGCAAGATTATAACAGCCATTGCATTGTCCAAAAGCGGTTTCAAGTAATGCGAACAGAAACAGGGCGCTAAGTCCTAGCGTCAAGCATTTCTTAACAAATTTGTTCATCGAAACACTCCTAAAAACAAAGGTACTCGTAATAATACTCAAAAAAAAATAGCAAGATATTTCTACTCCGTAAATATTATTTATTTTTGATTTCAATTCTATTATACAGATGATGCACTATAGTTGAATTATCTGAAGTCAGGGTGATTACTGCCGAACTTTTTGATTGCTTTACAGGGCAGAACGCACACGATAGATGAAATTATCGCGCTCGATGCGGAAGTGCGGGAAAGAACAGGAGAGAACATTAGATTAGTTTTATAACAACTTGACAGACTCAATGATTTCAGAAATAATTAATCACCTTTTTTCTGGAGGATCAGCAATGTATAAGCTTGTTTTTTGCGTTTTTGTTGTGGCTGTCTTTGTTGTAGCTACTGCAGCGACAGGTTTTGCTGGCGAAATGGCAAGTTTCGGAAAAGTAAACGGGGATGAGATTGATTGGTGGTTCCAGATCGATATTGATTCTATTCCAGAATCTGAATGGGGTCATTATATTGTGGAAGGGCATAACATCTGGTTGTCTATTGATCCAAATAGCGAGCTTGATGATCCACAGTTTGAGGAAGGCCATTGTTACTGCTTTTTTGTTGTGATACCTTTTGGATTAATTGCTTGGATGGATTGCGAAATGGACGATCCATGTGAAGGAGGGTGCTATTTCAGATATAATAATAACATCTGGTATACCACATGCGTTCCATACTACTCTTAAAAAAAATGTTTTGGAGATGAAAATATGCAAAAGCTATACTTGTCAGTTATGTTTTCCTTCATATTGTTGCTTTCTGCTCATCCCGTGTTTTCTGCACCCAAATCCGATGAAACTAATCCATGCTCAAACCGCATCGCTCGTGGATGGATTTCTCTTGAACGCAGTATCAACAATCAAATATTTAATACTTTTCACTTTCGTGTTATTGTAAATGAGTTTCAGCACATTAAATTTAAGTACGAAGGGGAATTTTTTGAATTTTACGTTTTAGGATTACCTTTTTCAAAAGTTCCTGAATTTCCTAGTTCAAATCCTGAATGCATATGGTGCGTTGGAACAGACGGACATGGACCTAACAGCACTATTCTGGTTTATGCAAGGCAGGTAACGGAGGGAGAATCGTGGATTTTAACAACAGAACAAGACAAAAAGTTAACACTTCAAATACTACCTGATACAAGTAACAAGATTTGTTACAATATTACAATGAAGCTTGAGGGTATGTGGGACAAAAATGCTTATGGAGAGTGCGTTCCAAAAACCCATTTGGAATTTGGTTACGGCAATGAACCAAATTTTGTGATTATTGGTCCAGGAGAAACATGGGATTCTGTTTCCGACGAGTTTAAAAGTCGCGTGTATGTTAAAGTGCCAATTCCACCGGAATATGGCGAATTTTACGGTATTGCGCGCGCGATAGGTGAGGTATGGACGGTTACAATTAACGGTGTGTCATATTCTGCGACTGTGACGGAAGCGGATCCCAACTTTGATACTCAAGCCTTTATGAGTTGTGATGTCAAGCCTCGGCATATGGAGTCGGAGAGTTAACAAGAAACGGGAGAAAAAGCACTTGAGTTAAGCGATATTGCAGCAAATTGATGTTTGATGTAACTAATTCAATCCGATTTTGTCGGGATCGGGCGAGAACTTTCGAAGCACTTCGAGAATCTGCCCCGATGCGATGAGTTCGATTAGCGACGGCACCGCAAGTTCGTATCGTTCCGAAACGGATGTAGTTTCGAGCCACTTCTGTTTAGTGTCAAGCGGGTTGTTTGATACAGAGCAAAAAGCGTTTATCAGGCTATGATATTGAAAAAGAAGCGCTCGTGCGTTGTCGGGCAGCTCGTAATCCTCAACTTCAAACAATTTGCTTTCCCTGATAAGTTCTATTAGTCTGTGAATCTGTGCGAATATAATCGGATCGTCTGGACTCGGCAGCGCTTCTGGCAAAAACTTGGCGCGCGAAGTAAGGTAGTAACCGGTACGAAACTCACCGATCGTTATGAATCGATCAACGCCAGCGAGAATGACATGAGTCTCTCCATTTTCCTGATGTTCAACATTGGCGACTCGACCGATAGTACCTATGTTGCTTACGCGAGCCGTTCCGTCATAGTTTCGAGCGGCATAAAGAATGCCAATAAGTTCTTCACCCGCAATCACATCATCAAGCATCGCAAGGTATCTCGGCTCGACAAATCTAATCGGCACAAGTGTCTTTGGAAAATAGACGATATCCGTGACGGGATACAGCGGTAGAATACCGCTGAAACTTACAGGCATATCAAAATGTTTTCCTTCAATCGCCATTCATTAACCATACCGCAAACAGGAGCTTTGCTGGCGCTAATATAATACCTCACGCGCTGATTCTGTAAATGTCGCACTATACCAGCAAGCTATTATCTGTGATCAGGACGCGATGCCCCGAAAATGACGCAATCTTACACGTTTAGAGCAATCGTGCGATATTATACAGCTTGCGCTTATGATGTTTACGAGTTGCGGTGAAGATAATTCGCTTTGCAGCGTCTAAACCTAGGCTTGCTTGCGATTGCTCGCATGTTTATTGATTGATGGAGGAATATTGAGCGGATACGAACCCGACGACGAGCGAAAGCTTGATGAATCGAATGAAACTCGCCACGAAGTCAACATCGAGAACGGTGGTGACGAAGGCGGACGTTCGCCGCGCTATCAATCTAAACGACGAAAAAAGCTGCCGAAACGAGAAGCGCAAAGTCCCGTAGCGGCATTGGACGATACAAAATCCATTGACGAACTGACACAAGAAGAGAAAGAACTGCTCGTTCAGGAAGCGATAATTAAAGGTGAAATGGTCGGCGTAGCGCGCGGGCGAAAGCGTGCACGACGCATCTTCCGTCGTCGAGAGCTTACAGAAGACCAGAAACTGCGATTTCCGCGTCACTTCGGACGACTTATAGACATATATGTTTTTACTGAAGCGTTTTCTATGTGGTTGATGGGATTCTTCGGGTTTCTCGGTTTCCTTATCGTGAACCAGCTCTTCCTCGAAGGCGACAAGCTGTTGAATCCTTCCATTCCGGCGGGTGCAGTCTTGAAAATGGTTGCACTCAACATTCCGCAGCACATCACATGGTCGCTCCCTATCGCCATCGTGTTCGCAACGCTTATGAGCATGGGGCGTCTGGCGAAAGATAACGAACTGACGGCGATGTTCACAAACGGCATTAGTTTGT
>CAZRQJ010000005.1:26031-30784 GCA_964602075.1 uncultured Planctomycetia bacterium | reverse complement strand
CATCTTCGTTTCCGTTGTTCCATTGAGCATACCCGAGATAAAGACGCGCTTCATAATCTTCTGGATCTAAAGATATTAGCTTGCGCCACGTTGACGAGCTGTTTCCGTAATCACCCATTTGTTCGTAACAAAACGCCAACGATCGGTATGCCATAGCGTCATCGGGGTTCGTTTTGATACATGCTTCGTACTCGCTTATTGCGTTTTCATAATTTCCTGCGTAGTTGTACGCATCGCCGAGCATATGCCATGCATCTATGTCGTTTGGATTGGCGGTAACGTGCGGTTTAATTGCTTCCGCACACTCTATATATTGCCCGTTGTTGTAAAAGGCTCGTGCCAAACGATAACTTGCTTCTGTATCGGTAGGATTTGCTCCGATTGCCAGCTTAAGTATTTCTGATGCGCCGTTATAGTCGCCTAAATACGAAAGGAGATCTGCATGATCGTAATAAGCGTACATTTCACGTGGATCAAGTTCGTAAGCTCTTTGTAAATATCTTTCAGCTTTTGAGTCGTCACCAAGTCCAAAGTAGGATTGCCAAATGTTACCAAGAATGTAATATGCAGGAACATTACTCGACTCTGATCTAATCACCTTAGATAATAGTTCGTCAGCTTTAGCGAGATTTTCGTAAACTGTATTGTTGAAAATAGTGCCGTAATCGTCTGTTATTAATCTTACTGCTTCTCCGCTCATGGCTAGGGTTTCGATTGTGGTAGCGTAATTGTTTTTCTTGATTTTGGATTCTTCAGAAACAGACGGGTTCACTCCGACTGAATTTAACGCAGATAATGCGATTGAATTGACAGCTTCGGAAGTTGCTGAATAGCGTGAATGTGCAGTGAACTCGCTAATTTTACTGGCAGTTGCGCACTCTACGACGTAAGCGGTTATATTGAAATCACGCCCGCCGCTTGAAAAGTATCCTGCTAAAACATGGGTAGCTCCGCTCCATTTACCCATTTCGGCGATGGTTTCTAATGACGGATTCTTGCCGCATATCTCAAGATCAGTCGGTAGATAGCTTCCTCTGTTTTTCAATGCAATCACTTTTATTCCGTCTGCGTATGCGAGTTTGTCGGTCAAGTACACAGGGAGTGAAAATGCTATATCAGAGTGTAAGGCATCTGCACCGCTTATCATAGGAAACTGGCCAACCAAAACTGTCGGTTTGGTTGCCGCTGCAAACGACGAAGTTGCGATTACTACACAAAGAGCGATTGAGAGCAGTAGTAGGATAACCATTTTTTTATACACTACAGACAAAGAAATCCTAGTCATGTGATTCTCCAGTGAATTGAAGTGCTTATATAAAGCATGAGTATAGCACTTGCAACATTCCTACATTGATAAACTTAACGAAATCGCGCATCGCTCGTGTAATGCGTACTGATGAGTTTCACTAGTTTACTTAAGCTAACAAACCGCTTACTTAGTTCTGAATGTCTTGAATTTGCCCGAATTACAGCGAATTCACTTCGTGTTCAACCCAAAACGCATATTCTGCGCTTGAATCAGCGGTGATAATTGTAATTTCAGGCACTTCATACGGATGATTTCTTTTAACTTCTTCAGCGATGTAATCTCTAAAAGCAAGACTTGTTTTCAAAATTAGCGTACATTCTTTTTCGTCTTTGATTTCACCTTTCCAACGGTATATCGACCTGCAGTTTGGAACAATTTGTCCGCATGCGATCACATGGCGCTCAACAAGCGATTTGATGAGCGCACTGCCGGCTTCGCAGTCCGTTACGGTTGTGATTACAAGAGCAATTTGTGGCATAAGTCACCTAGTTTTTGTAAGATTGAATACACAAATACATGTTTATCGTGCGGCAAGATGCATAGCAGATCTTGAGCGTACAAACAGCGATTATACTATCCGAGAAATTATACTGGGTTTTCTATCTCTTTTTTGGGTTTACCCATACTTAGCGTATAGAAAACCAGTGCGAAAACAATAATCAAACCTAGTAGAACGTAAAAAGGATAACCAAATTGGCTTGTTCCACCTTCTTGAACGAGGAAGCGGGCTCTGCCGATAAATAGGCTCACGCGAGCCATAACAGTCGAACCGAAACTTGCGCCGAAAGCCAGCATAAGAGTCCAGATACCGATTTTAGATATTGTGCCAACTGCGCCTTTGTGTTCAACACTGAAGAAGAAATATACGAGCGCTGCTATTACGCCAATGAAGATTAGCCAGTCGTTTGCAAATGTGCTAATTGAAACTCCGTCAGTAACATATCCAAACAACGGATTAAACGTCGAAGTTGCTTGCGCTAAAATATAGGTAGCCAGATACGTGGGAACGGCAACGCCTGATCCCCAACCGATATAAAAAGCCAAGCTCCAACGAGACATCCAACTTATCGCAGGAATCATACGCATCAAAAGGAATAGCCCCAGCAGTCCGGGAACAATGAAGATGAGCATTGGCGGATGGTTGTACAGATCGGCTTGTTCGACTGGATCGAAAATTAATGTAGGCGCTAACCGACCGAGAAGCTCAGGTTTGATTACACTTTGCCACACGTAAACGATCCAATATCCATTCGAAATACCTAGGTAAAGATGTTCCGCGAATTTGAAAAATGGATTATCCTTGTAGAGAAACGACAACATGCAAAGTGTGAGACCTACCGCTATCCAGATTGCGACTATCTGTCCAATACTGCCGATATGTATAGAGAAATCGGTAACGAATTCGACAAACTCCATTACTTTCTACCTCCCGCCCTTTCGGCTTTTTCCCGCGCATACGATATGTTGCCTAAAAGAATCAGCACGAGCAGAAGTATATGTACATAACTTTGACTAACCATTCCTTTTCTGGCAAAGCCGGGTTGCTGCAGCATTTGCTCGTAATCCGCCGCCCCTTTCAACCCTCCAAGAATCCCCTTCATCTGTCCGCTTTGGTAGAACGGAAAGTAGCTTGCGTAGCTTACCGCTGTGCAGCCTGCTGCTAGTGGATAGCCGGAAACGCTTGCGCCGTATAGAATCCAAGCTTCAGGAGTAGCACCTGCAGCGATCGAGAGCATGAAATCTACATCTTTGCCATTCTTGACTTCTTGAAAAATTGGCATAGAAGCTGTTTGTTTCTTATTGGCGTCTGTTTTATAATAGTTGCATATATCCGAGTTAACAGCGCGAATGCTGTTAGCTACACCGGGTCGAAATCCGAGGTACGCGTAATCTTCACCGCTTACCACCCCAAACTCGCCTTCCATCTGCTTGAAAAGGATTTGCCCCAGCCCAACGCCATCTGGACTAAATACATTGACGCAAACAACCTTGTGTTTTTTCTTGAAGCAATGACGAAGAAACGCCGTTGCCATCGGAGTCAGTTCAGGTTCACTTGAGGGATCGTAATCTTGAGCAAAAAGGATAACGCTTCCTTCGGGTAAGCTTTCAACCATATCAAAAACCGCTCTAGCTTCTGGTGCAGGTTTTACATCCATCTCGAGACCGAGCAAGATTGGTATGAACACACACAAGGCAACGAGCAAATAAATGAACTGCCTAGGAAGGCTGAATAGGAATTTTGAAAACTTGTTTTCCATTAGTCGCCACCTCCCATATATGTGCGCTCAATTCCGAAAATTATGCGCAGCGATGTTGAGATAATTCCTAGTCCAACTCCAAACATAACGGCTCTAAAGCCTGCTACTGTTGGAACATTCATTAGCCAATCCGTCAAAACTTCAATTCGCAAATTGGAAAAAAACCCGCTGTGAGGAAGCCAATTTGTCATTGTTTCGCCAATGGGTACTCTTCCCAGCATTGCAATTGCAGCTGCTACTAAAAGCATAGTTGCTTCAGGTGTCTTTGCTCTGAATGCCCTATACGCTGCCGTTGCGATGTAAAACGCAAGAATACTGAAAACTGTTGACTGCATCGGTACTGCGACATATTGGAAAAGCCAGAAGTAAAGCCCGTTTGGATTATCGACTCCTCCGCCAATAAAACCTGCTAGTGCCATGAAAACCAATGAGCCAAGGACGACCCAGGAATACCCAAAACCTAGAACACGACGCTTAATCTTCGACATATGATTATGTATTAGAGACTGAACGCCGATAAGTAGAGCAAATGCAGCGATGATTTCGGTCCAGATGTTCATATTTTCGGCGAACTCGGCTGAGGCGTTCGACGGCACGTAATACTGGCCGATCATAACGATACCCATAACGAAGGCTATGAGCACCGGAATGTTGCGTTTCATTAAATCTGACACGTGATCCAGCCCCTCCTATTGCTCTGCGAAAATGTAATCAAGAATTTGAAGTTGATCGATATCTGTAAAGGCATGTATCGTTCCTAATACTGATCCGAAAATAATCAGAAAAATGATGACCGCTTTCGCCATATCAATCGCTTTAATGCTTCCCAGTAACCTTGGTTCGCGGCTGATGTACGCACTCGCAGCATAAAGCTCTTCGCCTATTAGAGTATAGTCGCAGGAACTGATGAAAAATGGGATTTGAACTAGAGCGTCGGTGCCTGCAATTTGAATTGCTCCTATTTGGTTGCCGGTTTCAGCGAGTAAAAGCGATTCAGCGTAGTAATAACCAAAATAGAAGTTTGCGGCGGGTTTCTCGCGCACCATCATACCGTTGACAGCACTGACGTAGCTGAACTGCGCTTGTGTTAGAAAAAAAACGTTGTCTGCTTTATAGTTATCGGGCCGTCCAGCTTCGATGTAAGCCTGCTTGACGAGTTCTTGGCATACGCTCATGACTATCGGGT
>CAZRQJ010000005.1:5673-26021 GCA_964602075.1 uncultured Planctomycetia bacterium | reverse complement strand
GAAACAGGGAACACGTAAATTCGACTCATACTCTGCGACGCGGTGCGCAACTCGTCCGAGAATGTTCGTTGCGGCAATTGTTGAGACATCGCTCATGTATCCAAGTCCGCAAAGATAAAACATCGAACGTCCCATTTCCGTCGCGCGTCCGATAGCTTCTTCGATAGCTTCAAGCCCAGCTATTCTGCGAATGTAAAGGTCTATGCCTTTGCGTGCTTTTGCGATAAATGTTAGTGTTACGGTAGCGATTAGGATGATTAATAGTAGATGGAACTTCTTTGCTTCGTGAAAATAGTTTTCTCTAGATGTTCCGGAACCGATAGTAGAGAAGTAGTATCCCGCTCTCACGGACTGACCGGCAGCAAGTCCAACTCGAATGTAAATGGGTGTAGTTTTAATGCTTACTTCTTCGTCGCCTTCTGTTTCAAGTTCGTAAGATACGCGAGAAAAATGTGTAGTTTCGTACCCTTCGGGCAGGAATCCGAACGTTCCCCAATCATCGCCAATGAACTGTGTGTTTACAGGAAATCTATCTGCTTCTTCCCATAATCCTTCTGGAGTTTCAGCCCATTCTACTACGTAGTAAAGATCGGTTACCTGTTCACCGTTGTTCATTAACACGCCTGTGTCTTCCCAGTCCATCTTGGAAAAGGTAACGCAGACCGCACTGCCTGCATCGTTTGGCCAATCCAAGACTTTTAAGTCTGTAGCGCCGGTTAGGAACGCGTTGGGGCGAGGAACAGTGTCGCTATACATCTCGTGCCCAAGAAACGTGCGAACGTGCGCGTCTGGATCGTAAGCGATGTCCTGCGCGTACGCCAAGAAGGTTATCGTAACTGAAAAAGTTGATGAAGCAACAAACGCCAGCATCAACTGAAACAAGCGCCTTGACAGAGGTTTCAAGTGCCGCTCCTTTATATAAGGTGAGCGCGATTATAGCACCGATATTCGCTGGATTATTCGCTCTTAGAGCATAATCTGACATTAATCACTCACGGGAGTCTCGATGTGGTTATGAGCACTATTATTACAGATTCGAGCGCTCACAAAATTAGCTGTTAAATAATCGTAGTATGTGTAACAAGGGAAAAACGCTCATGATAATATCTGTTTTGACTTTACTTCTTGAGGTGTAAATGGCTAAGAAGATATTCATCTCGCTTGTTTTTACAACTGTTGTTTGCGCGATTTTTTTTTGGGCAACGAAACATTGGTACATAAACTACGGTTTATCTCCTGAAGAACAGCTTGAACACCTGCATAAAACCGCACCTCTAAAAGGAAAGTTGTTAGATAAGTTAACAAGTGATCAAAATGATACAGATTCGTTGAACCAACTTGTCGACGTACTCGTGTTAGAAGGCAATCTGGGTAGAGCTGATGCGCTCTGCAGAATATATGGACTCGTATCGACACGAATGGATGAAGTGATAGCTTTATGCAAAGAGATGGATGATGATGCCAAAGATGGCACATTAGACAATCGTAAAGCCGATGAAAGGTGGATGTCGCTTGTCGATTGGCCTGTTTACGGCGCGCTTAGATTTAAACAAGGATACCGCTTTGCGATTTTAGGAGATTGGAAGAGCGCGATGAATGAGATGCTAGCCATAAAGAATCCGAAAAGCGGAATCGTTTGTCCGCCATTGCTTAAAGACTATGTAGATTATCTGCTCGCACGCGCTTATCAGGAAGATAATAATCACGAAGAAGCCATGATGCTGTTGAAACCGCTGATGGATTCGAGTATAGAGAACGGATTAGTGCCAAAAATCTATACCTCCACTATTGCAAGCGCTCTAGCGCTGAAAGATATGAAATCTGCAGAATCAGCTAAGATCAAACTTGAAAAAGTCAATCGTTATACTTGGGAGAAAGCCAAAGCAAGTGTGCTGTTTGGAAACTATTATAAATCGAGCAATGAACCAAGAAAAGCGCTTAACAGTTATGTTGAAGCGATTGAAAACGACAAATCGAACGGCGCAATTGCCAAAGAGGCTTTAAGCGGCATTTGTGAGCTGGTTAAATTTGTAGATAACGATATCTTAATCGATTCTAATTCTGTTATGAACGTAGCTGAATGTGCAGCCAACGTCGATATGGAACCCGAAGCTATATCAGCTTTTAGTGCAATCGCACAAAAAGATGTTTCACGCGAGCTGAAATGTGAAGCCGCACTCGCGAGTCATTATCTGTATCTAGAGCTGGGACAAGTTGAGTTGGCTAGAAGTGAACTTGTAAAACTAAATCTATCTAGTGCTGATGACATCGAAAAAGCACGAGCGCTTTATCAGCTGGCGATATACGAAAAGAAAAAACGCGATTTTGGCAGCGCAGCAAATCACTTTAAGGAAAGTGCAGCATTAAGGACACAGATCAGCGCAGAGTCACGATGGGAACTCTATTTGTTGTCGAAAGCTAACAAGACAAACTCCGCTTACAACATGACTCAAGCGATTAAAGATTTAGAGTTTATTGTCGATCATTCCCCAAGAAGCGCGAGGCTCGTCGAAGCGGCTGAAGAGCTTCTACCAATTTACTTTTTTCAGGGAACTATTGATAAAGCTGAAAAGTTGATCTCTTTGCTCGACGGTCAGGGAAAAACGGCCGAAGTCCTACAAGCGTATTGGACATACAGGCTGGCAGAGAAATCAAATGATAAGGAAAATATGGCGAAGGCAACAGAGTTGTTGGCTTGGAGGAGTTATTCGTTTTACGAGTTGTATGTTGCGGAATCTCCTTACGAGAACGTATCTGGACTCCCGCCGATTTTGCATCAACCAGAGAATGTAGATGAAATTTTCTTCGGCATGGGGTTGTTTGACTTGGGTCGCGAAAGCTCGATAAATGCCGAGAGGGAAAACAAAGACATTTCGCTTGCGTCTGAAGTATTCGCGCGTGCGAATCATGGAACTCCCGAATCGGCGGCTTGGTATTCCGAAAAATTGCTTGAAAAAGGAGTTGTGACGGCACCGGAGCTAGTTAACGAGTTGATTCAGATCGCGTTTCCGCGTCCTTTCGAGCAGGAAGTTCGAAAATCTGCAACTCGACATCGAGTTTCGCCTGCTTTGGTATGGGCAACTATGAAGAAAGAGTCTGCTTTCAAACCGGAAGCTGTCAGTTCTGTTGGCGCAAGAGGTTTGATGCAGATAATGCCCGATACCGCATCTTGGCTGATAAACGGTGGCCGAGCAGATGTAAGCGGGGATTGGAGGACGGATCCCGCTTCCAATATCGAGCTTGGTTGTGCATATTTAGCGCACTTAAAGTACGAACGCACCGCTCATCAACCCGACGAAGTTATTATCAGCGCATACAACGCCGGTCCGGGAAACGCAAATGCTTGGGCAACTCGTTTCTCAAACCCACAAGGCTGGTTGTATGCCGAGTTGATTCCGAACACCGAAAATGAAGTATTTACAAAGAAGGTTCTTAAATACGAGTTAATCTATAAAATGCTCGAAAGCGAAAGCTAACCTGATGCTTCAGCGTAATCAGTTGATGCGATCAGTCGCTCATTATCGTATGAACACAGTTTCTTCCTTTATCTTTTGCTATGTATAGACCACGGTCTGCTATATCAATTAAAGTCTGCGGTGTGGCACCATTTTCAAACACGGCAACCCCCACTGATATAGTTATAATCCGCTTCTTGCCGTCACTGTTTCGAGCAGATACGTCATTTTCAACAGCTTTTCTTAGTCTTTCAGCTCTATTCAACGCGGTTGTTAGGTCCATGTTGTGAATGATTACTGCGAATTCTTCTCCACCATAACGACAAACATAGTCACTTTGACGAGTGTTGTTCATTAATACTTGAGAAACTTTCTTTAATATTTCGTCACCCGCTAGGTGTCCAAGCTCATCGTTAACCTTCTTAAAAAAGTCAATATCAATAAGCAATAGCGCGAAAGCGATTTCTTTCTTGCCAGCTCTGACACATTCGTATTCAATTTGTTCATCGAAAAACCTTCTGTTGAATATGCGTGTCAAGCCATCTTGCATCGAAAGAAAACGCATCTTGTCGTATACTTGACTCTTATCGAGACCGATACTAATTTGTTCAGCAACTGCAACCAGCACCTCCAGCCTTTCATTGTTGAAACTCTCGGTGTGTTTTGAGTAAACTGAAATAACTCCCGCTAACCTTCCGCGTACGATTATTGGAGCGCACATTGCGCTTCTGATAGACGGCAGGTAGCCATTAAGGTAGTTGTAGTCAGGGAAATTGGATAGATCCTCAAAAAGTTTACCAGTTTTTTCAGAAAGGCAAACTCCTTCTATAGGATTCGTTTTGTCGATAGCTATACTATCAACCACTTCAGATGGAATTCCTTCGACGGCTTTCGCCACCAGCAAATTCTTCTCCTCGTCGTACAACCATAAACAAAAGTGTTGGAAATGAAGTTCACGGGTGACAGAGCTTAAAATGCGGTTATACAGTTCCTTCGTATCAATCGAGCTTGAGATAACCTGATTTATCTTATGCAGCGCGATTAGTTCGTAAAACTTATTGCGTTCAGCAACTTGTTTGTGTGCGAGAAGACGATTCTTGCGTTCAACTTCTACGTTTAACTTGAAGAGCTTTTCTCTAGCGAATTCTTGTCTCAATTTCAGGAATCCGCTCGACGCATATATACCGCCCAATACTCCGATCTTAAGAAACAGATCCATAATTTGAACTGAACCCAGCTCCTTAATATTCGGCAGTAAATAAGCGGCTACACACAACAGATATGCAAATCCCCCCGAACGTGCTCCGAAATAAAATGTTAATAATGGTATCAGCAAGTAGAATCCCAAGTAGAATAGGCTGTTGTTCAGTCCGCCGGTTGACGGAATAACCAATCCGATAAATACAATATCGAAAACCATTGCTATATGGTACATAGCGAGCAATTTACTTGGGCGAAGTATGCCGCTTATTGATAGGAAAATCGAATAGATAGAAAAGTATGTTGCAAGGATAGCTAGTACGAATCTATTGTATTGATCTAACGAGGGATGCCACAGAATCCATGAAACAATAAGAGCTAACGACGCAACGCGAAACAGTCCAAACACCCAATCAATAGGTTCTAGCCTTCGTATGCCCTGATCAAGAGAATACAAGAACCCGCCGTTGACGATGGATTCGTTAGTAACCGATTCTGTTGTTTTTTTTGATTTCTTGCTTGCCATTGGTTTAGCGCGTGGTTAAATGAAATTGATTGGTTGATTGAATGTACAACACAACTCTCAACAACGCGAGCGTTTATTATACATAAAAATGTCTAAACAAAGTGTTTGAATAGCCATCTACGGATTCGCACCGCCAACGATCCATGCCATTATTGGCTCAATTATTTCAAGTCTGTCCGTTTCGTTTGATGGATCAATATGGTGAACCATTGGGCGTCCTGATGTATTCGTCGGTGAAATCCCCAATAGTTTATTGCGCAGGTAGCTTTGGGACACGACTCCTTTTTTAACATATGTCCAGCCGATTTTTGTTCATGGTTGCTCTACCAAATTCTTATAGCCATTTCCTTCTGTCAAGACTGGATTGATGTTGGTATGGCAGCTTGAACATCTATTGATGACAATCTGCTCGATATCGTTTGCATACGAGAGAATGCGCGAATTTTTCTCTGTCAAAGTCACTGGAAACTCGGTTGAACCTGAACGTCCGAATGCGTCTTTAACAAAAACCTTAACTTTGAATTTTTCAGCGTTTGCACAGCCAGCACGAATCGTTATGCTTCTATCCGAATTGTCACTTACGAAGTCTATGTATGCGTCTCCACTCTTGTTTTTTTCTAGTTCAAGTTCAACATCTAAAGGAGCTGTGATTGCCGAAAGCACAGGAAGATTGATTTTACCAAGTACGCCGACAGGCAGCATATCGATCGATTCGTTCGTGTTTGGCATTAATAAGGTAGGAGTTCCAAGATGAATAGTTCTCGGATTTATTGTGCCCAATAGCGCACCCATTGCAATCCAACGTGTGATTAGCATGATTTCGTTTTCAGTTAAGTACGGTCCACCTAATGGCATTCTTTCATTTTGTCGATCGACATTCGATGAAGCGATTTTGCTTAGAAGGTAGCTTTGATCAACTTGGAGAGGTTTGACAAATTTATATCCGTTTTGCTGCGTAGAAGTTGTGTTTAACAGAGTTGCATGCGTCTTTTCAGGAGCGCCAAAAACTAATCCAGATCCTGAACTTTCAGAATGACAAGACATGCACCTAGATTTTAATATCGGATAAATATTTTCTGTAAATAAAGGTGGGGTCTCGTCTGCTACATAAATGTTGGTTCTTTGTTTTCCATGCTTTCCGCTAGAATCTGAAGCGTCAAGCAGAACATCGTATGTTGTATCACCAACGGACGTATTCCATTGAGTTGTAGCTTGCCCTTCATTAACCATGCTGTTTTTAAGAAAAAACCCGAAATCGGTTTTTGAGTCGCTCCAAAATGCGGTTACAACGCCATCTCCGCCAGTGATAAGAGCTCCTAGCTCGACAATGTAGCCTGTTCTAATGTTTGGTGGTGTCACCGAGATTTCCCCAATTTGAAGCGAACTTGGATCAACCGTTTCAGTCAGAATCACATCGTTATCATCGAAGTTTTGTTTTGGGAAAGCGCTGTCTCTAGCGCGAACGATTACAGAGTACGAAGTGCCAGGTTCTAGACCGACTATCTCAACAGAGTAAGGAGTTTTTTCGTTCGGCTTCAGTGTGCTCTCGATGTATCGAATCGAGTTAGGTTCATCGGATAATCCATCAACTAATTCCGAAAAAGATTCCGATTTATCGTAATAAACTCTATATACTACTGGAGCGCTTTCATCGTCTGATGCAGGGTTGAATTCAACCTTTAAGGTATTGTAGTTTTCTACGGCACTTAGGTTTGTTATACCGACAGTTGTTAGCCAAGCTGGCGGGTTTGTGTCGCTTGCAATCGGTACTTCAATTTTCACACCCTCGCTGATCACACCAAACTCGACGCCGTTTCCGACAACGATCCTAATCATCAATTTCTCATTTGAAGGATCAAGACTTGGAATATTAAGACTATCAACAGCTTCACGTGAGAGTCTTACCTTCCATTTTGAATGCACATTTTCAATGTCAATTTCTACATTTTCTGTGTTTGTTCGCTCAAAAAATAGAAGGTCGTGGCTCGATTTGCTATTTAAGTCAGAAGGTGTCCAATTAGAGCCGCCGTCAGTAGAAAACTGGATTGCATAACCGTTGACATCTTTTGAGTAGTTTTCAGCTATCATCGCAATGTCAGGTGTGCTTATTTCGCGGTTGCCGTCTCCATCTAACTTTGCTAGTGAATTGTCAGGGCTGTCAGAGTCGACTTTCCGAAGATAATTATCCGCGATGGGAGCAATGTCAGAAATTGTGACACTACCATTGCAATCGTAATCGCCTGGATTTTTTTCTATAAAACTCAAATCAAGACCATCAAGATTCCACTGCGCATTCAAAATGTTGGCTTTGTGTGATTCTTCGGTCGGTAACGTAGAAGGAAGTTTTTGATCAAGCTGCGCGCCGACAGCAAACTTAAGTTTGACTAGTGAGACTTCTCCTTGCGGTCCCGTCTTTTCAGAATAGTTCGGTATAGCCCACCCAAGATGCAAGACTCCCGGAGCGGCTGACACAACTATGAAAATAGAAGGACTGATGCTGCCACCGATTGCGCCTACATAGTGGATTTCATCAGAGTTGAATTCAATGGAGGCGTAGCATATCCTTGTGTCGTCACTCTTTGCTGTCAAAACGAACTCTCCCGTGCCACTGCCTTTTACCAAAGTCAGCTCCGGATCGCTTCCAATTCCCGGATGTTGTTCAGGAGAGTTGCCTAATGCAACTTCAAATTGCACGCGCGCAATATCGTCGTCACCAAATGTTGGGTTCGGCGACGAGTTGTCAGTGCTGTCGCAAGCGTTGATGAGTAAACTTAACGCTAGCGACAACGCAAAGACGAATAGTGATTTTGACATTCTTAATCGAGTTCGCTCAAACGTGCGAATCTTTATTTTACCTCATTCAGGTTTTTCTTCGTTCTTTTATCGATTATCGGACTTGTATTATCCACATAATGATATTGATACAATATTCTCAATCATTAATCAGTCACAAACTTGTAGTTTCCTTTTTATAGCGAAGAGGAGAGATTCAAGTCTTCCTTATAGCTCGTTCCGCCATAATTTGCTAATATGAATTTCTAAGTGTGCTCGGTGTTTTTTCGGAGGAATCAAATGAAAGCCATAATCCCTGCTGCCGGTGTTGGTACAAGATTACGTCCAATAACCAATACGACGCCAAAAGCGCTGGTTCAAGTCGGTGATCGGCCGATAATTGGTCATATACTCGATCGGATATCGGATCTCAACGTATCCAGCATTATTATCGTTATTGGATACCTAGGTGAGTTGATTAAGGAATATGTAAACAAAAGTTATCCTCACTTGGATGTTGAGTACATTTATCAACGGGAACGACACGGACTCGGTCATGCGATTTGGTTGTGCGGCGACTCGGTGAAACCTGACGAAGAGTTGATAATTATTTACGGTGATACCATAGTTGAAGGGAATCTGGTTGATGTACTGAAAACTGAAGGCGATGGTGCGCTTGGTGTGCGCCGCGTTATTGATCCTCACAGGTTCGGCATTGTAGAACTAGAGGGCGATAAAATTGTTCGTCTGGTCGAGAAACCGGATACTTTTATTGGCGATCAAGCACTGATAGGATTTAATTTTATTAGAAAGCCGCAAAATCTGTTTACTGCGCTTAATTACATAGTTGAAAACGACATAAGAACGCGCGGTGAAATCCAGTTGACCGACGCATTCCAAATAATGGTGGAACAAGGAACTCATTTCACAGCTTTTGTTGTAGACGGATGGTTCGATTGCGGTAAGCCCGACGAATTGATCTCTACAAACAGACATATAATAGAGGAAATCAAGAGTGAGCCAAAAGGCGAAGACTGCGTCTTTATTCAGCCTGTTTATATCGCGCCTGATGCAGTTGTCAAAGATTCTATAATTGGTCCAAACGTAACTATATCCAGCGGCGCTCATATCGAACGTTGCATACTATCCGATACTGTTGTCAATCCTGACGCAACTATGCGCGGGTGTTTCTTGAGCCAGTCGCTGATAGGCATCGGAGCGGTAATCAACCAATCCGCGCGCAACCTTATCCTCGGCGATTATGCTAGCATCGAAGGCGCACTTTAACGCCTCGATGTTAATCGCTTTTTTCGGGTAAAATGTACTTATGATCGTTTCGACTCAAAAAATAGTGCGCACTGTTTCAGTTACTATCGTTATGAGTTTTATCGTTCTAGCGATAGTAATGGCTTGTAACTCACGCACTACTTTTGAATACAGCGAAGCTTGGAAAAAGCAGTCGATTCTTGGCGCAGATATCCCTAGTCAAAGCGACACGGACTCGTTTAACTTAAAAAACGACGATGAAGATCCAAAGCTTCATAACGACGCAGCAACAGAGCATGCATTAGGCGATTATGGTTATGTTGCCGATGAGATGATCGTTGCTTTTAATAAAGGAGCACAGGAGGAAGATGCACTATTGCTGGCTGTTGAGCTTGATGCTGATTTGATTGAATGGATTCCTGATCTGAACGCTGCTAGGTTTAGACTAGGTATTCCGGACGAAAAATTGCCATCAGCAGTTCGGTATGCCGGACGAAAACTTATTAGTGGTATCCATTTAGAGGATTACAACGAAGTAAATAGATTCATTTCCAAAGCGGAGTCTAATCCCGCTGTTAAATATGCAGAACCGCATTACTTTGGGCAAGCGTGTGCAACTGCAGTAACTCCAAACGACCCTCGATATCCAGAGCAATACTATATTCCGGGTATTAAAGCAAATTATGTATGGAGTCTTACGACGGGCAGTCCCGAAGTCACGATCGCAATAATTGATTCAGGTGTCGATTATGATCATCCTGAATTTGTCGGGCGGATTCATCCAGCCGGCAAGGATTTCATTAGTCCTCCTCTTGATAGCGACCCGGGTTTGCGCGGTGATGGTGGTGCGACTCCAGGGAACGGTTTAGACGACGACGGTGATAACTTTACAGATGATGGGGCACAGCATGGAAGCCGCACTGCCGGTGCATGTCTTGCGATGGGTAACAACGGTGAAGGTATTGCCGGCGTGAATTGGCAGTCGAAAATACTCTCACTTCGCGTAGACTCGTTAGTTGGAGAGATTAACGGATGGCTTGTCGTCGATTGCGTAAGAGCCATGATGTATGCTTTGAAGTTTCCAGAAGTTAAGGTCATTAATATTAGTGCTGTTTATCCTCGATCGCAACAACTGCTGCGTGACGCAACATTAGCCTGCTACGAAGCGGGCAAGGTTGTCGTCGCCTCGGCTGGCAATGCGGGAGTTGAAACACCGATTCTATCTGCGCCAGCGTACTTCCCAGAATGTATTGCTGTAGGCGGAACAAGTGGAATAAGCTCAATCTGGAGCGGCGCTGGCGTAGGCACAAACTTCGGTTCTTACTTAGACATCCTCGCTCCCGCAACCAATGTCATGACAGTTAACTCGAATGGAGTAACACGTACATATTCCGCAGTCACCGGGACATCGTTGTCGGCTCCGCTTATAAGTGGATTGGCTGCGTTAATAATCGCTGATAATCCGCATTACACTCCAAATGATGTTGACAAAGCAATAAAAGCTGGTGCATTGAGTTTTGATGAGAAGTACCCGGAATTAGCTGGAAAGCTCGGGGTTGGACTGGTTAATTGTCTAACTGCATTTGAATCACCGCCACAAGTTCATATTGAAATATCAAGTGCGCGATCTGATGGTCTTACATTTTTTGAATTGCAGTTTAACCGCAAACTCGATCCGATTTCGGCTACTAATGTTGAGCATTATTCTTTGAGTCCATCTTCATATATTTACGGAGCAGTTTTGTTAGCCGACAAACAAACTGTACGAATAGAAACTGAACCGCTTGCTGAACATGGTTACTATACTGTCAACGCAAACTCATTGATAACTGCAGACGGCGAGGTTCAATATCCTGATGTTCTACAGGCGCATTTCACGGCTGATCCAATTTCTTTCAACGCAGCATCATCTCGTAAAGGTGCGATTAGTTACGCTACATCTGAATTTAGCGAGTCTTATGTTTCAGAAAAGGCAATTGACGATTACTCGCTATCATATTGGTGTGCTGAAATACCCGAAGGCGGCGTTATTGATTATATCATTAAGTTCCCTCGTTTGGAATGGGTTAATTCACTGACGATTGGAGGGCGAAAAAAAGCCCTATCTGAACCTGCATATCGGCAGATTTGTAAAATCTACGCGACGCCTGTTTATAGCTCGCCTTACACGATAATGGAAGAATCCTACACAGTAATTAATGACCCAAGCGTAATGACGGATAACAAACTAACAATGCTTGGCGACAGCTTGTTTGTAATTAATTTTCCTCTGATAAAGACTTCTAACATTGTCGTAAGATTTCACGACGGAAACGATTTTAAGCATGACTCCGATGGTAAGAGTAACGGAGTGTCTATTCGCTGGATAAAAGCTAGACGTGAACTCACATCTGGGGATTATCTCGCTCCCGTTGTATACAGGATTTCACCGAATTCAGCACCACTTGGTGCAACAGTCGAATTAACAGGCGCAAACTTCGGTACATTAACAACAGGCAGTAAGGTTGTGTTCGGAGACATTGAAGCGATAATCCTACTATGGGCAGACAATAGAATTCTTACATTAGTCCCTTACAATCCTCTTTCGTTACCGACAGTTACACCTAAGCCAGTAGATGCCTATTTTGAAGGTTTAAGCGGTGATCCAACTCCCGAACCTGAAACAACAAATGCCATTATTCCACCGTTTCAAAATGCGGAAAGCGGGGATGTATGTGTGTTGATGGGAGACTATCAATCGAACAGATTCTTTTTCGAAGTCAGAACACCTTAGACGAACTAGCCACTCACATGTTTAGGGTATGAGCAGAGAATACCTCATTAAATATAATCCGTGATCGTTTCCCTGCGAGTAAATTGCGCTAATGCCGCCGTCGCTGTTAACGCTGTGAGTTAAGTAATTGATAGCAGCAGGAGCATTTGGCAAGTTGACAGGAGCTATTGTTAGAGAATCATGTTTATTTATCACGGTGCTGAAGTCGGGGAATGTTGTGCAATAGTATATAGTGACAAGCCCCCATTCCTCTCCAGAGCTGAATGGAAGTGCGCCACCCCACAAATCGAAAGTGCTAGTGCGTGTCATCTGATCGCGCAAAGTATTTTGTGTCCAGTTTGGTGTGCGCTCTAAGAGTTCGTCGAGATTATTTGCGACTTGATCGAATCCTATAGCTTCCAATCCATAGCCATTCTCAAACTCACATACAAGTTTGCGACCTGCATTAGTTGCAACAGCTGCAGCTCCGAAACTCCAATCTGCGCCGTCGAACGTTCCTACCATCATCTGGTTCGCGGCACCGTCGTAGTATGTTACGACAGGAGTTTCATCAACAGGATTAATAGCGATATCCAAACCGTCGGTGTTTGCCGAGCCTAGGTCTACAATCTGATTTACCTGCCAAGCCAACTCTGTTGAAGGTAGCCTGCAAAGAACGAGACTTTCAGTTCCCAATGTAGGATTGGTGTTAATGTAGAGTGCGTTCATTAAAGACATGCCGTCCCGCCCGGCAATTACGGCAACGTCATTGACTATAACTCCACCAAAGGTACCCAAGTCACTTTCAGTCGAAAATCCCATCGTGGAAGCGTTGATTGTGCGATGTATAAGAGATCCCGCTTTGTTGTAAAACACATGGAATAACGTCCCGTCAAATTCAACCGCTCCGACTGTGAAATCACCTGATAACCCGGTATCTATCTGAACAGCATCTTTAACTCCATCGTTGTAATATCCAAAGTACAAAAAGGTGTATGAATCGTCCCTAAAAATGAATCCAGCCCCGTCATCCAAGTCCAGCACTATGTTGTCGTCGCCATCTAGAGGAACTATATCGCCAAAACCATCACCATAATTCATGGATGTATGTAAATCAGATCCGCTTAAATCCCATTCTACCAACCAATGATCCCAAGAAGTTTGATCAGTATGTAGACTCATTACGTTGCCGTTTGTGTCAATTTCGATAGCCGGAACAGGTGAGTATGAATAGTTCACGTCTAGCATAATGGAGTTGTCGGTAAATCCAGTAGCATAGTTGTGAGCAAGCATCCACGCATCAGGTGCAGCGTCGTATGAGCCTGTTGCGATATAAAGAGTATCGACCCCATCGTCCACTACATCCAACCCGTTACATAAATTCAAGCCAGTTGGAAGAAGTGTGGTTGTCCATTTGCCGGGATCTGATGTGAGTTCTGCAGCGAGCGTCATCGCACCTGTAGGTTCATTAAAGACAACGCATGGTTCAGAATTCGGTCCACGAAAAACGAGTGAGTTAGCAAGTCCGCCAGCTCCAACTGCACCGATATGAACACCCCAGCCGCCTCCAGTTCTTTCAGCAAAAACGGTGAGTGAATCTTTGCCAAGCGCATAAGTGCTAATCATTACGGTGCCACCCGCAGCAGGTGGTTTTATAGCAATATCAACTAGGCCACCTGCGTACTCGTTAGTTATCAATGTTTGCTCCCAAGCTGGGAGTAGAACGTTGTACCTCGCGTGATAAACGTTCCCGTCAGTCATATCCCCCCAAGCCAACTCTACAGAACCTGGAATATCCGCAATTGAAAGGCTGCCTATTTCGTGAGGAACATCTGTCACTTCTTCAGCCGGGAAATTCCAGACATTTCCATAGTCTGAACTACTAATCAATTGTATTTTTCCATCCGAAACAAAAGCAAGCCAAAGATCCGCGCCATCGAAAGCAGCAGCCAAGTTGGTTGAAAGAGCGTTATAGTCGGTTGTAACAACTAGTTCTTCAGTAAACCCTGTTGCATCTTCTATTCTAATGTGCTGAATCTCATTTTTGTTTCGAAAGTAAGAAAAGAAGTGAGTATAAGTACCATCGTTTACGGATGTAGATCCAGCGCCGGACATTTCTCCAGCAAAAATGAAATTATCGTCTATAAATGACGGTCCTTGTGGAATACCGATCCGATAGAACCACTGGTTTGTAGCTCGACCATCGCTTGTAGTAACGGAAGTGTTGCCTGTCAGCTCTGCGCCAACTGGCACGTTGATCTCAACTTGTGTCGTAGACCAACTTAGTATGTTTGGATCGGGTGGAACAGCCGTGCCGTTCATAACAATACCGTTGAAAGTGACAGTCCCAGGATTCACGCCAAGATTCTCTCCTGTTATCGTTACTTTTCTTCCAACGCTTTGCTTCTGTGGTGATACATCAGTAATTGTGGCGGCAAGCGCTGGGGTTAATAGCATTGTAAGTTGGTTGGATTGCAAACCGTTAACATACGCGCGAACAGGCTGGTTTCCAACCTCGCCGTTAGGCGTAAAACACTGAATCATTGTGTTGGTCCATTGCACGTATTGTCCATCGGCACCAATTTGAGTGCTGCCAACACTCACATAGTTGTTTCCGCGCGCGTCGCCGAAATTGTTACCTCTAATCGTAATCATTTCACCGGATGTAACCGGGTCGTTTAACACAGAGAGAATGTATGGATCCGTAGATGTGAAAGGTCCCGTGAATCGAGCGACTTTAGTGCCGCGAATGACCTTCACTTCACCGGTTGTAATGTAAGGCGGAACAGCAATTTGAATCTGTGTATTAGCCCATGAAACAATGGGTGCTCTCACGATACCTTCCAAAGACAGTGCTGAAGGTAACTTAGGCGCAGGAGGCTCCCCTTGCCCGGTTATTCCAATCAACTCAACAAAATTATTGGCTTGATCGTAAGCAGCGAAATTCAATCCAGTGATAGTTACTGTATCACCGGCTCCAGCGGCTAAAGGATTGACTGACGTGATGACAGGATCACCCAAGTTCGTAACTCTAATCATAAAAGCATTGGTGGTCAGTTTACCGCTCACCATTATTTCAAGTTTATGATTTCCTGCGATCAATGCATAGGGAACTATCAGTTCGATCTGTCTGTTCGTCCAAGATAAAAAATCGGCTGCCTGATTGAGCGTTAATCCTCCGAAAAGTGCAGAGCTTGTTCCTCTTGATGCTCCAAAGTTGTTTCCTTCAATAGTCAATACGTTGAATTGAGAAATTGGATCAGGCGTGGCGCGCAACATATAAGGATCGGTGCATGTGAAAATCCCATCGAAATCTGCGTTAGTGCCACCCGTACGAACACGGACCGTTCCTTCTGTAGTGTTGAGTGGAACGATCACATCGATAGATGTGTTTGTCCAAGATACCACCTCCGCTTCATTGAATGTGATAGTTGCAACAGCGGAAGCGTCACGATCGTCAAAAGCGCTGCCGTTTCGAACGGACGACGCGGCTCCCCACCCCAATCCTCTGAAGAAGACTTTATCGGTTGTCGCGTCATAATTACCGAAATTCGCACCGGTAATTGTTATAACGTCGCCTGAACCACCCGTTAGTGAACTCAATTGAGTGACATAGTGGCTTGAAATGGTGATAACCATCTCTGGCGAGGGCAGGCTTTCATCTCCTTCACCATCTACAGACGTCAGTCGATAATGAAACGTGTCGCCTATCTGACAATTGAATAGGTCGTCATATTCCCCAATAGTGGATACAGGGACTTCAACAATCGCGGGATTTACACGTTGTGCAGTTGTTAAATCGGTAAATGATTGATTTGCGCGATATATGTTATATCCTGCTATTCCATCCTGATTGGATGCGGGCCACCGAACACGCACCCCGGATGGAGCACCGCTTGTGTGACGTATCACGGCAAGCGTCGGCTCTTGAAGTTGACTATCTGCTGGGGTGCTTGAATCGCCGTTTGATGGATTGCCAGACGATATCGGCGATCTACTGCCTTTGCCGCTGCAACCAACGAAAATTAGTATTCCAACAAAAACAAAAATCGCTAAACAATAAATTCTATTCACATCAATCACCACCTAAGGTGCGAGGCTGATCAACATCTGCCCGATGCACGAACAAGCTACAATTGTCCAAGCCCGCCGCCGTTCCAATCTGGCGAGTTTGGAATTACACGAAAGTTGACAACGTTACTCTGGAGTCCTTCGTTTTCAACTTGAATCGCTCCGTTAGTTGTGGAATTTGGAACGGTGAAAGTAATTTGTGAATCTGTCCAACTATCTGTCTGAAGTTGTGCCCCGTTCCACGTGATGAATCCGTTTGTACCAACTTCGAAATAACGACCTGTTATTGTTATAACATCGCCGCTAAATCCTTCAGTAGGGGTAATGTTGTTGATAACCGGAGTTCCAAATCCCACTACAACCTGAACTGAATCGGAAATAGTGTAGGTTTGGCTGTTGAAGAGAGTTTCAGCTGTTAGCGTTACTGTATAAATTCCTACCGCTGTGTAGAGATGCTGAATTTGCCGGTCAATAGTGAGGTCGATATCGTTGAAATCGCTGATGATTTGTGGGGCGTTTCCTTCACCGAAAGCAAGGGTCAATTTAGTTGGGTTGTTGTCGTCAAGCCCTGCTAGTACATTGAAGTTGACTAAGAAATCACGTTGTCCAGCCAGTGTTCCCGAACTTAAATCCACAGATCGACAATCAACAGTTTGAGTTCCTGATCTCGCTGTATTGCCTAGCGCATCTGTAATAGTCACGGAAATCGCGTATACACCTGTTTCAATGTATGTGTGCGTAGGATTTTGTAAAGTGCTAGTTGTTCCATCGCCAAAATCCCATGCATATGTGAATGGCGCAACACCGCCTGATATAGTTGCGATAAACCGGAACTCCCTTGGATTACCAGTTGCCTGCGGAGCTTGGAGAGTAGTGCTTAACGGCGCAGGTTCGCCTGTTATTGATATGGATGTTGAAGAATAAGTCGCTTTTCGCCCCGCTGCATCGGTTGCTCGCAACACTACGTCATACTCGCCAATCGCCAAATACTTATTTGTTACGGTTTCTCCTTCTCCTTCGTTACGATCCCCGAAATCCCAGCGGTATACAATAGGCTCGACACCGCCATCGTGGAAAGCAAAGAAATTAACGTCTATTGGAGCGACTCCTATCGCAAAATCGGCAAACGCCCAGACTTTGAAGGATGTAGCGTTTGGAACATCAGAATTCAGAATCAACAGCAAGAATTTACCTGCATGTAATAGTCTGAACCGAATTGTTCGTCCATCGTTTTCAACTTTGGTTGACGCTACTGGAACAACAGCACCTGTTTCCTTGACAACCTGATATATATAAACAAGCGTTCCCGGCGTGAGAGCTTGTGCCAGTTTCAAAACAATGTCAACAGGTCCTGTTACGTCCCTACCGAATTTGTTTATCAGTTCGAAGGTGTCTACTAGTGTGAAACCAGTAGGTGTTGTCCCGTTGCCGTGGTCGTATGTTCGAATTGCTACATCGTCACCGACCGTAGAGAATGCCCACGCGTCCGGTTTGGTCAAATCGGGAGGCTTGGGTAGTCCGGGTCCTGAACCATCTCCGCACGCGACAAAAACTAGCGCAGTTGTAACTGCGATTGCAGCTATAACAATCATCAACGAATACGGTCTTGACATATGCCTCACCCGCTTATCACAATACGACTCGACTAAGTGAATAATCAAAGCCGCTTAGAAACTTACAAACAACAAATGATACCTTATTATATTCTATTCTAAAAAAAATAAACGCCAACATGCATGCTAACTCATAAAATGAAACAATCTAGTAGACCGACTACGAGTTGATATTCACCAAGTACTCTGTATCTATGCCTAATCCAACATCGAAAATATTGTAGTAGCTATTTTTTTCTGGTAACCATGTCCAATTTGAGTTGTTTGCCGCAAAGATAAATTTGCTCGGGTATTTATCTGTCCCATTCGTATCGATAAAAATGCCTGTCGTTCGAATAAAATCCCTGAACCCTCCTGTTGCCGTGCTTTGAGGCATTCCTAAGCAAACGCTTTCGCAATTTGAATAAACATCATCGCCAAGTTTATCCCAAAATATTCCTACTCCGTTTGCATTACCCGCACCAATACAAAGACTTTTTGATTCATATAAGTCGTTTCCGTCTTCTTCGAATAAGAAACCGACGGAAAAGTCATGCCCAGCCCCTTGTGCCATTAGCATCGGAGCTTTGTATGTGTCGTTTCCACAGCCATCGTTCAATATACCAATCGCGAAATGCGCACCGCTGCCTTGAACATACCATTGTCCAGTGTATTTGTCGTCACCACTTTTGTCTGCTAGTATACCGACACCATACCAATAAGCGCATCCTTGGCCAAAGACTCCGCATATGTAAACATCATCGCCTTCGCCGTCAACTAGAACACCGACACCGCCAGCCATTGAATGCCCATCGATAATATCCGCGCGTTTACCAAAACCGAAACCTTGTGAGAGTGAACCGTTGTGCTCCTTTGTTTGAGCGCTGGGATATCGAATATCCGAATCGTTTGCTGCATAAACATCGTCACCTTTTGAATCAAGCAGTATGCCGGAGCCTAATGTATAACCGAAACCCTGCGAATTCTGAAAACAATCGTACTTATCGTCGCCTTTAAAGTCAGCTAGAACGCCAACACCAAACCAACCCGAACCTTGTCCGGCGCGCTCAACAAAATAGCAATCATCACCTGCCAAATCCAGCAAAGCACCACATCCGAATACTCCGGCTCCTTGTGCCAATGCTCTACCTTCGTAAGAATCGTTGCCAGTTGAATCAATGCAAATACCATATCCCAAAACACCGCTTCCTTGAGCGGATACACCGTGATTGTCCGACAGGTAAAGATCGTCACCGTCCATATCAATTTGCACGCTTACCCAATTGTAAGAATTTCTGGTAGCACCACCGCTTTTATATATGTCATTTCCCCCTACATCAATGCGCAAAAAAGTCTCCTCATAACTATGCGAGTCGCTATTGGAACTGCCGATGACTATGTATCCAAGAGGCGTTAGGAACTTAATGGGTGACGGTATTAGCGGCAATTCTGCCGAATTTACTCGATTGAATGCTAGATCGACTGCATGTGCCAAGTGCATGTAACCTGTATATAAATAACCGAAATCAACTCTATCTATGGAATCCTCGACGAATTTGGCAGTACGATCTATTATCGGTTCAAGTGATTCAGGATCGACATTGACTTCCTCTTTGCTATATGGTTTTGGATCAGCCACTTCTTCAGCAACATATTTTACCGATTCACTGAAAAGACATTCGAGTTCGTCCCCGCTAAAGTCTTCAAAAGCGGCGTTTCTGTACTCTTGAGCCAAGTACGTGCCATAAATCATCAAAGCAATAGCGTATTGAACATCAGGATGCACCTTTTCGCAGTCTTCACGCGAGATTTGATTAACTCCTTGAGTATATTCAACAGAGTTCGGTAGTATAAAATTTGCATTTGCGAATACTAGTGCATTGTACAGTGAATTGTCTTGTTCACACTTAGAAATGTACTTTTCGAGCGGTTCGCCTATTAAAATTACGCGTATATTTTTACCTATTAGTGTGCAGCCTTCGGCTGCCAACCGATATGTGGAAAGTTCCATTGACGATAATCTATCTCTTAACTGTGGAATGTAGACGGGTATTTTCAGCGGGTCGTCACTGTAAACGTCGAAATAGTGTAATCTGTATTTATCTCCCCCGTATAACCCGCGGTCAGCTCGGTCAATACCTAATACTGATGTGGGTAATCCGACCAGTTCCAAAGCTGTTTCAAATGGATTTGGAGAGTATTTCATTTCAGCGCTATCAACCAGAGTAGAAACTGCCAAAAAAATCAGAAAGCAAACACAAAGCAATCTGGCTAATCGGCGAAACATAAACTGCAACATTCAACACCTCCGAGCTTAGATTCACTATTAATTTAGCATTGTTTAAACAACACAGAAGGTAAACTAGAAGATTCATAAACCGAAGGCAATTTCAGCCATAGTTTATCGCGTTTATCGCTTTATGGCATACAGGGGAGCGGTACCCGATGTGTTAAATAAAGTAGGTAATGTCAAAAGATGTAAGCATATATTGATTTTCTGAAATTATAGGGTTTAATCAAGTCGAACCTTATGGTTTCGAGTGGATCGGGGAATCCGTCCGTGGAGAAAGAGTCGTTCCCCGGCGACGCAATCTCCAAAACAAATTCGATCGAAAGTGACGTACTCTCTTCAACTTAGTTGCTCCAATCGGCGGGATGAACAGGCGTTTGATTATCTGTTTCTTGAGAAAGTCGTTGGTGAAGAGACGAGAGAG
>CAZRQJ010000005.1:0-5663 GCA_964602075.1 uncultured Planctomycetia bacterium | reverse complement strand
TTTGGCTATACGGGGCTGATTAATCAAATATGAACCTTTTTTCTAGAACAAAGTCAAAGCGATAGTTCTATAGGGTAGAATTACGGAGTGTTTTTAAGCTTGCAAAATAGCTTGAATCACGAACATTTCATTTGGAGTTACTATGCACGCAGTACGATTGACAATGCTCTCGTTTTTAATCTTTGTTTTGTTTTTACTAGCAATCAGCACGGTTTATGCTCAAGACTTTTACGCAGTCGAAGATGTTTATCCGACGTTGAAAGGCGTTGGCAAAACTGTTATAGAAGGAACTAGGATTGACGAATTTGACGTCGAAGTAATTGACGTTATCCCTCAAGGAGGGTTCGACGGCGGACCAATGATATTAGTCAAAGTATCAGGACCGACAGTAGATTTTTCCGAAGGTATCGCTGCAGGTTATTCAGGTAGTCCCGTTTATTTCAACAACAGGCTTGCTGGAGCAATCAGTTCGGCTATACCAGGAACCGATACTCGTATTTGCGGCGTAACTCCGATTCGTTCGATGTTAAAAGCGCTGGATCAAGGAGAAGCGCCGGATATATTAAAGAACACGGTACTTCCACCCGCATTCACTCAATTTTCTACAGGGCCGGGTGGACCGGTGATACCGATAGATGAGGAAAAAAGCAAAGAGACTGAATCTCCATCAGTTCATTACATACCTGACTGGGACAGGGCATCACTCTTGAACATACAAGCAAAAACTCCTCAAGCACCACTCTATGCGGTGCCTTTGAATGGTAGATTTGTCGTTGGCGGTGTTTCTGATAATACTTTTGAAATGCTCAAACCAGTTCTTGAGAGCAATCCGAAACTGAAGAACTATTCTTTCGCAGTCGGTCCTTCTGGAGCTGGGCAGAAGGGTTTTGGATTGTTGAAAAACAAGGGTGATATAAACACGCTTAAGGCAGGCGACGCATTAGCAGTAGCTTTAGTTACTGGCGATTACGACTTGACAGGTATTGGAACCGTTACATATGTCGATGGTCAGAATAGACTGCTAGCCTTCGGTCATGGAATGTTCCAAGAAGGTTTGATTAATCTTCCTTTCGGCAAAGCATACATTTCTTATACTTACAGCGATGTCATGCGCGGATTCAAGGATGGTTATATGTTGGGGTGTGCTGGTACGTTGACATATGACCACGCCGCTGCGGTCGGTGGCCTCGTTGGAATGCAGCCGGATATGGTTGATGTTAAGATAAACCTACACGATATAGATCGAAGTCAACGGAAAACGTACAATTACCAAATCGTTCGGGACGAGAAACTTTTTGAATCGCTACTCTACACAGTCACAATGATGTCATATTATGAATTTCTCGATCGCATTGGCGGCGGTACAATAAAAATTGGTTACAAGATAGAAGCTGACGGTTTGGCATCGCCATTTGAACGTGAGAACTTCTTTTTCGACAACTTCAATGCAGTCTCATTCATAGCTGCAGAAGCGCTTCCAACTGCCGCTTTTATTCTCTTCAACAATTATCGGCAAGTTAGGATTAATACCTTCACTGTCAACATAGATATTACGAACAACCGAGTCAATGCGAGTATCGACAGAGCTGAAGTTATCGATACAACAGCTAAGCAGAAAGGTGGTGAATCAAAAGAAAATGCGTCATCGGCGACAAACGAACAAGGAGACGATTCCGCCGGAGACGGTAACACTACGAATACGAATCGAGTGCAAGAGAGTGCCGAATTAGTTCCTCCAGACATTAAAGCGGCAGAAGAAGAAACTCCACCGTTGGATCTTGATGTTAAGGAATTCGTTCCTGGAGAAGTCGTGCGAGTTAAAGTGACAATTCAACCTTACAGAAAAGATGCAGTTATTAAAGAACTCATCGTCAGAATTCCGCGTGATTTTCCGATAGGGCAAACAACTCTAATAGTTCAAGGCGGCGGTGGCTTAGTTAGTATTTATAACGAATATGGTGGTAAAGGGACTGTATTGTTCCCTATTTCCGCAGGCCCGCTTCCACTAGGTCCCGAAATCCTTGAATTGGATAAAACACTCGAAAAGATACAGAAGGGTGAAACTAACAATCTGCTAATGGTTGTAATTCCTCGCCCCCCGACGCCGGAACAACAGCAAGCGGAAGCGCAAGGCATTCCTTCAGATGAAGTTTGGGGAGAGGACGATAAAGAGATTAAAGTTACAATCCCGATGGATTACGTGATTTACGACATGTATATGTTGCCTATCAATATCGTAAAGAGCAAATCCAACAAAAGCTAAACTTTGTTTAGATGATATCCGATTGCATAGTGAGGGTTAAATGTCGGTTGTACCTCTAGGTATGAAGCGAGTATTTTTGGCGTTCCCCCTAGAAACCCATACAAAAAGAGAAATTGCTGAACTGATTAATGGAATGAAACCGCATTTCGAAAATGCACGGTGGGTTCATTGGGAGAATTTTCATATTACTTTATTCTTTATTGGTGAGGTAGCCCCTGAAGCGATCAATGCTATTAAGAAGTCTGTCGCACCGGTAGTCGAAAAGCACAACAGTCAGACTATTTTGATTAACAAACTAGATTTTTTCGGCAGCCCGCGCAAACCAAGAGTGTTAATGCTGACTGCTTCGCCAAAATCTGCGCTGCCAGAAGATCTAGGTTTATTGGCGCAAGATATTCACTCGGTTTTCAATCATGTTACCGATTCAACAGAGTTCCTAATTCACATTACTCTAGCTCGGTTTAAAGCTCAAGGCTTTAGACAGCCATTTTCTAGCTTAAACGAAAAGAGCATTGAAGCGATTAAGGGACGCGAACTGGCTTGGGGCGGGCAAGCGAAATCAGTTTCACCGAAGCGTCGCACCTACTTTTACGAATTTGAACCGATGGAACTGCGAATCAACCGTGTTGTCCTTTTTGAAAGCGTGTTTACACCGAAAGGAGTAAGATACGAGGAACTAGATAGGTTTCACTTTAAATAAGCAACCACCAAATAGTTAACTGGTCACTATGTCGCATGTAAATCGGCTAATCTAGCTCTTGTAAAAGGTATGAGTCCCCCAGCGTTCAATGTTTCTTGCACTTCAGATGGAAGCGCAGCGAAAGCGAATTCGTTAGTTGAAGTGAGGATACAGCCAGCGTCCAAATCGAGTACGATATTTTAACCGTCACTAATAGCGTCGACTGCTTAAGGACATACAACAACGGCGAGTCCAGAATTGATAGCGTTTCGGGAATATATTCTCAGAAAACTCTTTGCTATAACTGCTCCGACTCCCCTTTCAACAAGACATGTGGTTGCTTGCTCGCGACTGGAGCCGCATCCGAAATTTTACCCGATACACGATATCGCCTTTCTTAACTTACGAAGGAAATTCAGGATCAATGTCTTCAAATGCATGATTTGGCATTTCCTTAGGATCTTTTACCTTGTATGTGTATTTGCCGGGAAATATAGCATCGGTATTTATGTCGTCCCCAAACTTAAAAACTCTACCCGAAATTGTCTTTCTGGTTTCGTCAGCTACGATGTTCACCCGATCAGCTGTTTTACTCTGTTTCGAGAAGCGGTGTTAATGCCAGTTTTATCCCAAATTTGACACAACCATTTGCCAGCCATCACAGTTCGCTCTAAATACTGCTCAATCGGTTGATCGCCCCAGCTTGAGTTTTCAAAAGTAAGAAAACGCAAACGTCCCGACTTGTTTAAGATATCCATTGCCTCGACCCAAGGAAAACAACCTGTTCCTGGTACAAGGTGGTCGTCGGACAAGCCGTTCGAGTCACTAAGATGAGTTGTCACAATGTAATCAGCCCAAGTTCGAATGAATGCGAGCGGATCTGGATTACCCATCAGAATATGGCAAGTGTCTAAGCAGATACGCCGTTCTTCATCAGGAAAGTCTTCAATAATCTGGTCAATCACACGCTGGCTCTTGTATCTGTATGGCTGATTTTCAATTACTATATCGACACCGAACGGTTGTGCATATTCAACCAAGTCCATTAAATAACCTATGGAACGCTTCGTAGTTTCAACCAAACTATGATACTCAAGGTCTGGATAGCTCGACACGTGAACGACAAGCATAGAGCTTCCAAGCTCGGCTGTAGCTCGAACCGAATGTCTGTGCACAGAAAGCGTCGCATCTACAATATCGCGATCATCGCTCGTAAAATCGAGGCGCGGAGAAATAGGTCCGTGAACATGTTCAACCGTCATTCGCCGCGATGATATTGCACGTTTTACAAAACGGAGAGCGTCCGGTTGCGATAGTGGTAAACGTCTTTCTTCGGAGATGGCTATTCGTGTAACATCAACACTGCGAAACATATCCAAACGCGTTTCAAACGGTACGTCAAAATCAATTAAGGTTGATAGACCAAATTTCATACTAAAAATCTCACGCGCTTAAATACACCTTTATGGCGACCTTACTATTTTACTCTTTTTTGATTAAATCAACAAATATGATAAAAAACATCAATTTCCATATATCTAATCAGCTACGACTTGAAAGTGTGAATATCAGCATATCTATCAAAGAAGTCTGCGCTCAACAGCTTCTTTTTCAAGATCGTCACGGAATTTCGGATGTGCTATACTAATGAGAGCCTTTGCTCGCTGCCGCAAGTTCTTGCCGAACAGATCAACAATTCCATATTCAGTAGCGATAAAATGCGCGTCCGCACGACTTGTTACAACTCCAGAGCCGCTCTCCAAATAAGCGCATATCCTGGATACATTTTTTGCGGTTGAAGGAAGCGCTATGATCGCTTTTCCGCCTTCGCTTCTCGATGCGCCTCTGACGAAATCAACCTGTCCACCAAACCCGGAATATATCGATTTGCCAATCGAATCACTGCATATCTGACCAGTTATATCGACTGCTAATGCGCTGTTAATCGAAACCATCTTGTCGTTTTGGGAAATGATAAACGGGTCGTTGACATATTCGGTTGGATGCATTTCAACAAAGGGGTTGTTGTTGACAAAGTCGTATAGTTTTTTGGAGCCCATCAGGAAACTCGCCACAATTTTTCCTTTGTGGATGTTCTTACGCTCGCAGTTTATCACTCCCGCTTCAAACAGTTCTTTGACGCCGTCAGAAAACATTTCAGTGTGAATGCCGAGATCCTTCTTGTCTTTAAGATAAAACAAAACCGCATCGGGAAGTGCGCCGATTCCCATTTGCAGAACAGATCCGTCCTCAACAATGTCGGCGACGAATTTACCTATTTTTTGGTGAACATCAGTAAATTCGGTTATTTGTGGTACTTCTATGATCGGTTCGTCAACCTCAACTATATGTGTTAGCTTGTTAACGTGAACGAAAGCGTCACCTAATGTGCGGGGCATTTTTGGATTAATTTGAGCGATTATGTATCGTGAGCAACGAACTGCCGATAAGGTAGTTTCAACGCCAACTCCCAGACTGCAAAACCCATGTTCGTCGGGCGGCGTGCAATGAATTAGCGCAACATTCAGCGGTAGTTTTCCTCGCAACCATAAACTAGGCACTTCACCTAGAAATATCGGCATCCAATCGGCGCGTCCTTCGTTAATAGCCGATCGAACATTGGCCCCGGCGAACAGAGCGTTATGACGAAAATGACGATCGTTACCTGGATCAACGTAAGGTGCGGGACCGAATGTTAAAATATGGACAACTTCAACATCA
>CAZRQJ010000004.1:30755-32714 GCA_964602075.1 uncultured Planctomycetia bacterium | reverse complement strand
CGACTGCGCGTCGCATCTGCATATTTCATTAACACCGGAATTACGCGCCTAGCGAGAAGCCATGTCAAGCAGCACAGCAAAGTTGCTTTTAAGACCAATAGCAATAGATCGGATGATAAGCTTGTCGAAATGTTACCTGCCAGAATCGGAATTACAAGCATCATCGGGACGATAGCTAGATCTTGGACAATTAGAGTCGCTAAAATTAAACGACCGTGCGGGGCTTCTATTTCAGCGCGTTCTTGAAGACTTCGTAAGACGATCGCTGTTGACGAAAGCGACACAACCATACCGAACAAGATAGCTTTGTCGAGCGTCAACCCTATCGCAAGATTTACGAGCATAACGATAAGTGTGGTTGCTAAAACCTGAATAATCCCTGCAAAGACCGTTGCGCGATTGAGAGACGCAAGGCGAGTAGACGAAAACTCAAGACCTATTGTGAATAGCAGCAGAACTACGCCTATTTCAGCGAATACTTCTAGAGTATTTGACTCGCCGACAAGTGAGAACCCATGCGGACCGGATAGTGCGCCGGCGGCAAGAAGACCGGCTACGACAGGAAGTCTAATGCGCGCAAGAGCGATAGCTGCAACAACGGCTACCATCATTAAAACAAGAATTTCCGCAAGAAACGGCAGTTCGAGCATCTTCACCGTCTGAATATTTGTGATTTGATACCGCTCGGCTCGGTTAGTCGGAGCGACCTATATTCTATCATTTGGAATGTTATGACGAAAACGCAAGACTGATATACTGTAAAGGCGTTGATAGCCTGTAGAATTAACCGCGTAAATATGTGCACATTGTGCGCAATTAACTAGGCTTTGGCGGAGCGATTGAGGGATACATGATTTCTTTGTTATGTGAGAACCGTGATAAGAGTAGGAATCTGAAAAACTGCAATGACGAAAATCGGCGCATGGACGCGTTCATGATTGGGCAGTTAAGTTCGAGCGGCGCGCGTTTGCGGAAGATCGTCGCAATCGTCGTAATCATCATTGTTTCGTCGTCGACGACGATCATGAGCGGCGCACATACGGCGATCGCTGCTTCTAAAGTGTACTTGGGTATTCGCCATTCTGTATCCGTGGAACCGTCGGGAATGCTGCTCGATGTTGTGATAGACGCCCCTGCATACAAGTCGGGGCTTCGTACGGGCGACGTTATACTCGCATTCGACGGCGTGCCGCTCGGTGCGGACGGAACGACGTACGCGGCAGCGCTCGAAACCGCGCTTGCCGGTAAGGTTCCTGGCGATATAATCGTCGTTCATATCTGGCGCCCGGGACCTAACTACGTGGTCACGATTAACGGTGTCGAAACCGAACTCGAATTCCCGATGGACGAACTGCCCGAACTTATTGCCAATGCAGCTTCATCGGATGTTATCAAGCTCGTCGCGAAGAAGGAGCCGTGCGAACTGGATGTAACGGTCGCGCTCGGCGCACGCCCCGAAGGCGGTCAGAAAATGCTTCCATCCAACTACGAAATGTTTCCTTCACGCCCATATACTCCTGAACTGGCGGACGTCCGTCCGATGATTGAAGAACTTGTGGACAAGACCGGAACACGCGCACAGTATGAAGATCTGCTGGCGAGACTGGATGCACGCGCAACACCCGATGACGGATATCGCTTGCCGATGGTAAGTTATTTGCTGCGCGATGGCTTGATGAGCGAAACATGGCTTTGGGAACTTGCCATACCTATTGAGCACGATGCAAACAGCGTTGAGCACACTCATATGAAATCGCATACTACTTCGGGGATTTTTGCTTCAACATCAATATACGGCAGAGTAATCGCCTGGCTTATGAACATCGATTCGGATTATGCATCAAATAAAGAGATTAAGGATTATTACTTTAATAAATCTGCAGAAGAACACCTAGTATTTCTCGAAACTGAACTGACAAGCGCTGCCGAAACAGCACGCAAGGCTTTCAGCAGACTTAC
>CAZRQJ010000004.1:24812-30745 GCA_964602075.1 uncultured Planctomycetia bacterium | reverse complement strand
AAAGACGTTTTTGCGCGACAAGCGTATAGGTATCACCGATGTTTACAAGGTGGAGAATTATATAGACGCCGACACGAATATCAAGCGATTTAGAAACAATGTTCGATTGATTGAGATAGCGATGAAAATAGATTATTCAGCCTTGTATCGTGCGGAACAGCAAATGTTGTTTTTAACTAATTCCTGGTATCGCGAAGGATTACATAAAGCGCTCGATGAAAAATACGGCGATGACACAGACGGACAGGTCATGTACGAAAAGGAGACGCCGCTCGGATGGATCGTCGTGCTGGGGAAGGGGCGCTCGTGGCGAAACCTTTCAACCGACACGGCGCTGTACCGCCACGATCTGCTAGTAGTCGACCTCGGCGGCGACGATTTCTATTCGACGACCGCGGGCAGCGGAGTATCGCTTGAATATCCCATCGGGATGCTTATCGACTTTGGCGGTAACGATGCATACGAATCCACGCTACACTACTCGCAGGGCAGTGGGAGTATGGGCTGCGGGTTGCTTGTCGATATGGACGGCGACGATACGTACATCGGCACACAGTGGGCGCAAGGAACCGGCTTTTTCGGGTGTGGGACACTCGTCGATGTCAGCGGTAACGACACCTATCGCGGGCACGAATTCTGCCAGTCAGCGGCAATATTCGGCATGTCGCTTCTTTACGATATCGACGGCGACGATGTTTACGAAGGGCATAATAAAGTGCAGGCGTTCGGCGGCGCACGCTCGGTAGCGTTGCTCGTCGATCTTGAAGGCGACGATTCGCTCTACGCCAAGGGGACGTATGCGACCGGCTACGGCGATCCGGGGATTTTTGACTCGTGGAGCCAGGGATGCGGTGATGGATTTAGACAATACGCATCGGGTGGAATTGGTGGTGTAATTGACTTTGCAGGAAACGACAAGGTTGAAGCAGGTAACTTTTCAACAGGCGGCGGATACTACTTCGGCTGGGGCTTTTATTACGACGGAGCAGGCGACGACTGGTACATAGGTAGTAGATACAATCAAGGATTCTCTGCGCATCAGGCGGTCGGTACGTTCCTTGACATGAGAGGAAATGACCGTTACCAGACACGTCAGGCGGTAGCTCAAGGGCTTGCTTGGGACGAATGCGCGACTGTGTTTGTAGACTACTCGGGCGACGACGTTTACCAGGGCGGCGGCGGATTCAGTCAGGGCGCGAGCGCACACAACGCGGTGTGTCTCTTTCGCGACAAAGGCGGGAACGATACGTACGACTACCCGGCGGGACAGGCGCGCGCGGGTGGCAACGACTACCACGGCGGAACGTCGCTTTCTCTATTCATCGACGAGGGCGGCGGGACGGATACATACAACTGGGACGTTGAGGCTTCGACCAAGACGGAAAGCAGAGAAGGACGGACGGATACGAACAACCTGATTACAGGTTGGAAAGAATTTGGTTTCTTCTTGGATATATCCGGTACGCTTGCCGAAGCGCTCGATGGCGACAAGTGGCATGAATGGTGGGTTGCTCCTCTATTTATGAGTGAAAGTTCAAACGATACAGCGAAGGAATAATTTTTTTCCAAAATCGATTTCATTGACTTGACAAGCGCTTTCAGTGTGAGTATATTTCAAAGTCCTGGTATCGATGGTGCGAAGGTCACACCCGGACCCATCCCGAACCCGGAAGTTAAGCTTCGTTACGCCGATGGTACTTGAGGTGCAGACCTCTGGGAGAGTAGGTAGTTGCCAGGATTTAACCCGTCTTTAAGGCGGGTTTTTTTTCGCATCAACACTGTTGGTGTTTATTATCAAGAACTTATCATTAAATACTCTAACTTTGCGAAAAAAACACTGAAGTGAAGTTAGACTCGCTTAAGGGAATCATTTTCCCTTATTAGAGAACCATTTCACATATACAGAGTATCCTCCACATCGTATACATCAATTGTATGATACGAATGATATATGTGAAGATTTGCATATATCAAGAAGCGTATCATATCTATGTCCCCGGAGGTCAAACCGTTGGGCGATAAAGCTGATAGACGAAGGTTTCTGAAGCTTATTGGTGCAACTGGAACCACCGTTGCCGTCACAACCCTTTTAGCTGATGAAGTTTCAGCATCGAGCGGAAAAGAGAAAAAGAAAGACTTCGGCTCGAATTTTGGTTGTCTTATTGATGCAACTCAATGTGTTGGATGCCGAAGTTGTGAGGAAACATGTAACATCGTAAACGAACTTCCCAAGCCCGATACGTCGTTCGACGATCCGACGGTGTTGAGCACATTCAGACGCCCAAACGAACGTGCATACACGGTTGTCAACCGCTTTAATCCAAATCCTCCTAACGTTCATAATCAACTTGAACCGGTGCATGTCAAGGTTCAATGCATGCACTGTAACGACCCTGCGTGTGTATCGGCTTGCATCGTAGCGGCGATGGAAAAAACGAAAGAGGGACCGGTCGTTTACCATGCTGAAAAGTGCATCGGTTGCAGGTATTGCATGGTTGCCTGTCCGTTCCAGATTCCTGCATACGAATATATGAACTCGCTTACTCCGCGCGTTATGAAATGTCATTTCTGCTATGAAAGATATTCAAGCCAAGGCGGATGGCCTGCTTGTGCAAGAAGTTGTCCACGTGAAGCAATTCAATTTGGTACGCGTGAAGAACTTTTAACACTTGCCAAAACGAGAATCAGAAAATATCCCGGAAGGTATATCGATCATGTTTACGGTGAAACCGAAGTCGGTGGCACGAGCTGGATGTATATTTCATCGGTTGAGTTTGAGAAAATAGGTTTCATTGAGTTGAGCGAAAAGCCAATACCGAATCTTGCAGAAACGCTTCAGCATAATATATTCAAGTATTTCCTCCCACCTCTGGCTTTGTATTCATTTTTAGCGATATCAATGTTTTTCAACAAGCCACATACGACGAAAGAGGAGTATGAAGATCAAGTTGCCAAGAGCCGGAATAAGGCGAAGGAAGTGCAGAAATGATGTTCGACTTTAGAAAGCACTTTTTAAGTCATATTTCCGCAGTTGGCAACGCTGAACAAACCCAAAGTCAATCAAATCACGAAAAAGCTGCTCCCGTCGAAGTGCCGTTTTTTACGCCGGGTGTATGGTTTCTCATATTTCTCGCCTTGAACGGGTTGGCGTTCGCGATCTATCGGTTCTTTTTCGGGATCGGAGCAATCTCGAATTTAACGGACCAACGTTCATGGGGGCTTTGGATCGGTATCGACGTCGCAACCGGAGTTGCGCTTGCTGCCGGTGGATTCACGACGGCGGCCCTTGCGCATGTGTTTCATCGGCACAGCTTTCACGTGATTACTCGTCCGGCATTGATTACAGCCATGCTTGGCTATACGTTCGTCGCAATCGGACTTCTCGTTGATCTTGGTCGTTACTACAACATCTGGCATCCGATGTTACCGTATTATTGGCAGGGGAACAGCGTCCTGTTTGAAGTCGGCATATGCGTTATGTGTTACCTGACTGTGTTGTATATCGAATTTCTACCGATTGTGTTTGAGCGTTTTATCGGACGTGTGAATCTTAAAGGCGTATTAGCGAGTCTCAATAAATCGGTGGATTTTCTTTTACGCCTTGGTGACAGAATGGTAAACAAGGTTATGTGGGTGTTTGTAATCCTCGGTTGCGTACTCTCTTGTCTTCATCAAAGCTCACTTGGTTCGCTTATGCTTATCGCACCAACAAAACTAAGCCCCTTGTGGTATACGCCGATTCTTCCACTGTTATTTCTATTGTCGGCTATCGCAACCGGTTTTCCGATGGTTGTTGTCGAGTCGATGATTGCCGCCCGCAGCTTCAAGTTCAAACCTGAAATGCACATCCTTTCGAATCTAGCGCGTATGATGCCGATTCTTCTTGGGATTTACTTCTTAGTTAAAGCCGGAGATATGATTTATCGAAACACTTTTGTTTACATTCTTCGGTTCGACGTCGCTGCTTGGTCGTTTATCGGCGAAATCATGATTGGTGTGATAATTCCGATTATGCTGCTCCGACGGCAAGAGGTAAGAAACAACCACGTTATGTTGTTTTGGGCTTCGTTTATGATTGTTCTCGGTGTCGCTTGGAATCGTATCAACGTTTTTATGGTTGGATTCAAGCCGCCTTACGAAGAAGGCGTTTATGTTCCAGCGATTGGGGAGCTTTCAGTAACAATCGGTTTGATTGCGACGCTCATTCTTTGCTATCGACTCATTGTTAACTATTTCCCTGTGTTGTCACGCGAGTCGGTCGATGAAGCTCGAGCTTCGCTTGCGAAGAAGGCGTAGGAAAGGAGACACCGAATGTATTTCTCGAAAGCAAAATGTTTGATTAAGACGTTGTTTATCGTAACCGTAGTAGCTCTGTATGTTTCGTTAGTGAGTAATGCATCTTTTGCTCAAGGCGCATTTCCAGGGACGGGGAGCTTTCGTGGGCCTAAAGTTATCGAGATGTATGGCGAAAATTTGAGTTATCCTTACGATAAATATGAGCCTGTTAAGTTCAGACACAAATGGCACGCGGAGATCGTTAAAGACTGCACGATTTGTCATCATCATTTCGATAAGCATAAGACTCTCGCTCGTGAAACAGGTGCAAACCGTAAACAGAGTGATAAATGCGTCGATTGTCATTCGGGACAGAATCCCTATTCACAGTATCACGCAATTCCTTGCAGCGTTTGCCACGAGACAGAGCATTCGAGAACAAATCTCGAAAGAGTTGGGCTTAAGGGCGCAATACATAGGCTTTGCATAGATTGCCACGTAAATGCGAACAGCGGACCGATTGAATGTATGGAGTGTCATGTTAAAAATGTCCCCGACCACGCTGAATTTGTTGGAAAATACGAGGGCTCGAAGACTTGCGAAGAGTGCCATCCGGGCAAGTCGCGCGAAGTAATGAACTCAACACATTACAAACTAATGTCGCGGCTTCCACTTGATTACTTGTACACGAACGATGATGCAACGAAGCGGACGACTTATGCTTTAAGCGGTTTTATTTTTCACTACAGTCCATACTGGGCAACATTACCACAGATAAACTGGTTATACATTCGTCATGACGATCCGAACACACCAGAAATTGACAACGTTGCGGGGTGCGGTGTTTGTCACATAGGATATGGACGTATGCCATTTACTACATACGGAGGACAAAAGCCGTCATATGGCGAGGACGACAACGTGGATTGTCTGGTTTGCCACTCACCAACATACGAAAGGAAGTATTTCCAAGTTGTAGCTAAAGGCAAGCCCGTTGATGTCGATGGCAAACCGCTGCTGCGTGCGGTGCCGATAACCGATGGTGTTGCGGACTTTTCGATTTATACAAGTTCTGCAAGAGACATTTCACACACGAAGACAGACTTCTGTCAGCGTTGTCATGGAACACGCGAGAAGGTTGACGAAGTCGTGAAGAGCGGTGAGTATGGTTATAAGCGCGGTGTCGAATTCACTCCAGCGACTGATGTTCATGCTGCTATTGGCATATCCTGCAGTGAATGTCATTATGTAAACAAACATGAGTTCAGACGAAAACTATCGAGTGATCTTCTAACATACTCGAGTTATAGATACGAAGAGGGATGCCTCGATTGCCATCGGTATGTTCATATCAACGACAATATGAAGGATATGGTCGCTAAAGTTGCCTGCACGTCTTGCCATGCTGCCAGCAATGGAGGTGTATTGGCAGTTAATTACTCTCTCGCAAATCGCCGCGCTAGCGGTGATGTAGATATCCCTGTAACATATGCGGATAGTGAATGGCATCCAGAGTTCCGTTGGTTCAATCGTAAAGTCAAAGCGCCCACGAATCCGCTTGGGACTCGTTTCGATGGGATGCTCTATCCGTATAAAGTCCTTTCAGTTACGTATCCAGTTGATAAAGAGAGTAATCCCATCACGGTCAGTCATGAGTC
>CAZRQJ010000004.1:19859-24732 GCA_964602075.1 uncultured Planctomycetia bacterium | reverse complement strand
CATGAGTCTCTGTTTGTTGATGGAAACATAGAAACAGCTGCCGCTATAGGCAGAGAGCATTACAGAAGATATATTGAGGACTTCAAAGGCGATATTTCTATCTTTGGATTGCCTGTACTCGCTGGTGAAATGACAGGATTTGCTACAAGTAGATATATGTATACGTTCAGTCATGGGATTTCCAGATCTTTAGCTCGAAAATGTATAGATTGTCATGGCAGCAATCCTATGATTAACTGGAGCGCTCTTGGAATGGTTAATCCGAATCCTATGAGATAGGCTTGATTAAGAACTTACGCACTAACGTAATCCTAGCATTAGCGTGTTATACTTTTGCTTCAGTTTAGTGTTGGAGCGGCGAATGCGCGAAGTAGAGGTTGAACTAATCGCAAACCCCCTAGATTTCAAAGCCCTTATGGAAGAGCTTGCGGGACATTATGGTTTACCGTTAATAGATTGGAGTGAAGGTAAGACTACCGACCAATACCTTGATACACGCAACAGAAAGCTATTGAGCGGTAAATCCAGCCTGCGTTTGCGTGAGAAATCGTATGAGGGGCGCAAATCCGATCATCGACTTACCTTTAAGTTTCCTCTCGAAGAGCACCCAATTTTAATGATACGCGATGAAGTTAGAATCAGGTTGCATGAAGCGGATTCGAAGCACGTAGTCTCTTTCATGCAGTATATCGGTATAGCATTTGCAGGGGAGACATTGACTACACAGCTTCTGATCGACGAGTATTACCAGCAGGTGTCGATTGGAGAAAGACAGCGCCATCTTGATGTGAGTTACGATCATGTCGCGTATATATGCCCGAAAAATCCTGAACTTCACGTTGACGAGTTTGTATTGGAATTCGAGGATCACGGAGTCGGGCGCGATGTCGTACTAGCAGCTTTTGAGTTTGCATCGAAAAAATTCGGCTTCAAGGCTGACGTGCGCGGTAAGTATCGCCGAGGTATCGAAAAACTGGGTTTATCTTAATAAATCTCTGTAATTGTAATATACTCACTTTTTATGCTAGAAGCCAATCATTTATCAAATACTAACGAGCAAGAGTTATCTGCATGCAAATCGGCGCGCCTAAAGCAGTCAACGGCGAAAATCAGTGTTGTAGTAACGACATCTCTAGCTGTATCAAAATTAGTTATTGGTATTATGACCGGCAGTTTAGCGATTATCTCGGAAGCTTTACACAGCGGAATGGACATGGTTGCTGCACTTGTAGCTTTTTACTCCATAAGAAAAAGTGGTGAGCCTGCCGATAAAGAACATCATTACGGGCACATGAAGTTCGAATCTATGGGAGCGTTTATTGAAGGTTTGATTATTTTTGTGCCTTACATTTTCGTACTTGTTTATGCAGCAAAAGACCTATTCAAAGCAGAAGTTAATGAAAATATGCTTGGTTGGGGGATTGGCTTAATGGCAGTTTCAGTTATAGCAAATCTGTTAACCGCAGCTCGCTTAACGAAAGTTGCGAAATTGACGCACTCCATAGCGCTTAAAGGCGACGCGCTGCACTTATACGCAGATGGGATTACCAGTTTAGCTCTGCTTGTTGCGCTTGCAATTATAAAATACACGGGATTGGCTATACTCGACCCGTTGTTTGCAATCGGAGTTAGCGTTTATGTTATCTACATTAGCTTGGTATTATTAAAACGTTCCGGAGCGCAACTCTTAGATGCGGCTCCAGCAGAGGAAAACGATATTAGAAACCAAATTGAGAAAATCGTTAGAGATTTACCAGACGAGGTGATTAGTATTCACAAATTTAGGTGTCGCGGGACGAGACCTCAGTATTTTTTTGATTTTCACTTGATTTGTTGCAGGTATATGACGCTTGATGAGAGCCATCGATTGTGCGACAAATTGGAAGATAACATAAAACGCGACTTCTCGCAAGCGGATATAACAATCCACGTCGAGCCTTGCGAAGACAGGTCATGTTCTGCATCGCGTGGTTCAAACCCAATATGTGATTCAACAAAACATCGAGTAATTACATGAACAAACATCCAGACAAGCAGACTTCAAGCGAACGCGAAAGAAGTCGCTTTGCAAATTCTAAAGCAAAGTACCAACAGAGTAAGTTTCAAAAAAAAGGCGACGATAGAATTTGCATTGCCGGTTGGCGTTTTCAGAAGGAAGATACCGTAGCAGGTGTCAATCCAGTTATTGTTGCGTTTCAGCGAGCTTTAGTTAAGAAGCTAGTGATTTCAAAAGATGAAGGACGAATTGAATTGCTCGAAATCGCATCGCAGCTTTCTGAAGGATCAGTAAGGCGTGTAAGTCGGTTTGAATTCGACGATGCAAACATATGCGACAGACATCAGGATGTCGTTTGTGAGATAACGCCACTTCCAAATCCAGATATATCGGAAGTAGTTTCGTGCGAACGCTGCTCGTTAGTAGTTTTGCTCGACGGCGTAACAGATCCACATAACGCAGGTGCGATTGTTCGTACCGCAACGGCTGTGGGGGCTTCATCAGTTGTTCTTCCGAAACGTTCTACTGCTGGGTTATCTCCAACATTTTACAAAGCGAGCGCAGGAACCGGTTTGATTTTGCCAATATGTAGAGATGTTAATCTAAGTCAGACACTTGATAAACTTTCTCGTGAAGGCTTCTGGAGCATTGCTGCAACCTCTCAACCGAAAAGTAGCGATAAGAAACGAATAGATAATGTTGTTGATGCAATCAACTTTAAGTTTCCGGAAAAATGCGTTCTAATTTTGGGCGGTGAAGGTGAGGGAATTAAGGAAAAACTCGAAGATAAAAGTGATTATCGAGTGTATCTTCCGATATCTGAATCCGTTGAATCGCTCAATGTTTCTGTTGCTGCAGGTATTCTGATGTATATGTGGAAAGTGAGTATTGGCTATTGTTTTTAGTCATCACTTATTGGTAGATCATTTGCATTGATTCCCGTAACGCGCTGCGCAAGGTCATAACGACTTACTATTGGATGAAATGAAACTAATCAATGTTACAATCAAGTCGAGCGTGCTCACAACGCTCGTCGTTATGAAATTCGGGTGTTTTTTATGTCTGGCGAGGTTATATGTCATTAATTGTTGAGGCAATTGGCAAACGAGAACTCGAAAAGTGCGGTTTGACAGTTCCGCGCGGTCACCTTGTAGATACGCCTGAAGGGGCTTTTATGGCTGCGGCTAGCCTTGGGGGTAGAGTCGTCGTAAAAGCTCAAGTGAGAGTTACGGGGCGCGCAGAGAGAGGACTGGTTACATGCGCTGATCAACCCGAAGAAGTAGGGCATATTGTTCGAGAGATGCTTGGCATTACGATCAACGGATTCCCGATAAGACAAGTTCTTGTTGAGGAATTTCTTGATATTAAAAGCGAGTTCTTTGCGGGTATCGTAACCGATACGAAGTTGGGCAAACCGCTCATTGTGTTTAGCTCTAAGGGCGGCATAGGGATTGAGCAGATTGCGCTGAAACATCCTGAATCCGTTGCCCGATGGTATATTGACTACACGCGTGGACTTCGAGCGTTCGAAGCGCGTGAAATCGCGAGAGAAACAGGGCTTGTAGGTAAAGTAATGGTTGAAGTTGGCTCTGTGCTTGAGAAGCTGTATGAAGCGTATAAATCCCTCGATGCTCGTTCATTAGAAGTGAATCCGCTTGTTTTAACAACAGATGGTCGGCTTGTCATTGCCGATTGTCATCTTGTTGTTGACGATTATGCCGTGTTTCGTCATACTGAATTGGGAGTTGAAATCGCTCGCGAACTCGGTCATGCGCCGACTTTTCTTGAACGTGCTGCATACGCGTGCGAAAAAGACGACTATTATGGGACGTTTTACTTTGTTCAGTTAGAGCAGGACTTTGAGAAAGGGCAAGGGTATTTGGGATTTCATGGATCAGGTGGCGGCGGAAGCATGATGAGCATGGACGCGCTAGCGGATCAAGGTTTCAAACCTGCAGATTTCTGCGACACAAGCGGAAATCCGCCGGCAAGTAAAGCTTATAGAGCTGCACAGATTGTTCTATCTCAACCAAATATTGATGGGTATTTCTTATCCGGCAGCGGCGTTGCGTGTCAAGAGCAATATCATATCGCACGAGGTTTGATTAAAGCTTTTCGAGATAAACCTTCTATGCTTACAGTGCCTGCAGTTATTCGCTTAGGCGGCAACAAAGAAGAACTTGCGATTGAGTACCTTAATCGGTTTTGCGCTGATCTTCCTGTTAAAGTTGAAGCGTATGGCAAGGATGACAAGGTTACGTTTTGTGCGGAACGGATGCGCATACTCATCGACGAGTTTGTCCCGCCTACACCTGAACAAATGGCGTCGGTTAAACCTCTGCATAACCCAGATATCCCAACCGATCTTTACCGCTGGAAAACTCTGACTGGCGAAATCACTATAGATTATGCGAAATGCGCTGATTGTGAGACAAAAGTGTGCATAGATGCTTGCAAACCCAGCATTTTGTGTTTGAAAGAAGATGGCAACCCGGAGCTGAATGTTACTTTCGCTGATGCGAGGCGCGGCAGGTGCACAGAGTGTCTAGCTTGCGAGGCTGAATGTTGGTTTGCAGGCAGAAACGCAATTCGAATAGATTTATCGATACCGGGGTTGATATAGGAGCGCTGATTAATGGCGATACTAATTGACAAAGAGAACAAGGTTATCGTTCAAGGGATTACCGGACGCGAAGGGACAACTGGCACGAAATTGATGATCGGCTATGGCACAAATATCGTCGGTGGAGTCACGCCAGGTCGCGGCGGTGAGTCAGTTGAGGGATTGCCTGTGTGGGACAGTGTTTTTGAAGCTCAAGCAGTGGTCGGTCCGATTCATACGAGTGTTCTGTTCGTACCCGCACCGCTTGTTGCCGC
>CAZRQJ010000004.1:15508-19845 GCA_964602075.1 uncultured Planctomycetia bacterium | reverse complement strand
GAAGCGTTTGCTGCAGGTATCGAACTAGTAGTTATCGTACCTGATAGAGTGCCTATTCACGACGTTATGGAAATTAAAGCAGCAGCGCTTGAACATGAAGCCAACTTCCTCGGGCCGAACACGCTCGGTACGCTCTCACCGGAATTAGGCATACTTGGTATAATGGGAGGAAGCGCGGACAGCGCGCGTACTTTCTTTAAGAAAGGATGTGTCGGTGTGTCCTCGCGGAGCGGCGGTGTAACATCGAGCATTGCTTATTATTTAGGTAAAGAGGGAATTGGAGTGTCGAGCATCGTTCATGTGGGAGGCGATCCGATTGTTGGACTTCCACATGCAGAAGTTATGAAACTATTCCAAGTTGACGAGCAAACAAAAGCGGTAGTTATGTTTGGCGAGATCGGCGGCACGCAAGAAGAAGATGTGGCCGAATTGATTCTCGAAGGCGAGTTTACTAAGCCATTAATCGCATACATCGGCGGAAAAGGAGCGCGAGAAGGTACACGCTTTAGCCACGCAGGTGCAATTATCGAGGGAGGATGCGGTACATATGAAGGGAAAATTAAAGCCCTTAGTGACGCTGGAGTGACAATTGCTCCCACGTACGATAGTATTCCGGAAGTAACTAAAGCTGTTTTGAGTAAGCATAAAATCGCCTAATTCACAGATGAAGTGCAACAGTGTGATAGTTAGGATTGTATCAGTTCGAGTTCAAGTTTGAAAACATCGCTAGAATTCAACTGTCAGCATTGTTTGAAGAACGGTGTTGCGGGAGTCGCTCAACGGGTCGCCGATGCGGGCGAATTCGTTAGAGTTAAAATCAACGGTTAGTCGGATGCTGTCGGTTATCGCATAATTTAGTTTTATCTGCATGCTCTCGGAGTGCTGACGGTCACTTGCGCTGTTATCCTGCGTTTGCCAACGGAATCCGCTATCAATCGTAATGTTACTTACGGGTTGCCATCGGGCGCTGAGTTGCCATTCGTATTTCTCGCTTGTGTTCGTCGTCCCAAATAGGTTAGCGGGTATGTTTCTATTCTCCCATTGGTTAAACCGTAGTGAGAGCGAGAGCGGATCAAAAACCTTATAGCCTAGCTGCATATATATTTCATTAGTGCGGGATTCCTGTCCGCGGCTTCCTTCGATAAGATTGTATGAATAGCCGCTATCCATCGAGAATCTGCCGGGTTGGTAACTAAGACGAAGGTCGAAGTTCGTGCGCTCGTCGTTGCGGCTTTGCGCTACGCTATCAGTCGAGGATTGCCCTTTGTATGTCGCCGAAACGTTGGAATTGTTAAACGGAGCAAATCGCCATCCGATTGAGTATTGGCGCACGTTTGTGTCTCTATCGGCGTATTCGTAATCACTGTTCGTATATGAATAGCTCAATGTGTTGTTGCCAAGAATATCACTCGGGATCTTATATGTCAGCGCGACTAGTTGCGACAAGCTAGTGCTATTCGATTCAGGTGTGGCAAATGCTTTTTGCTCGGCGCGTAGTTCTGCTTTCGCCGATAATCCGTGAGTTAGGTTCTCACCGCTGAATGTAAGCTGACCAAATGTGTTCATGCTTTTTGACGGCTCCTGTCCAGCGTAATAAGCGCTTCTTACGTCCTCTGTGTAACGAAAGTTGTTCGCTAGGCTCCAGTTTGCTCCAAGCGGAAACCAGCCGGAGAAGTTCACGGATGTTTGTTCGCTAGATGTAGGAGGATTCGGAGTGTAATCGGAGCGCGATTCCATCCTCGCCTTCGTGATAGACAGTCTTAACGGTCCGGATGCCCAATCTGCCGCAAGCATTGCGCTGAGTATTTGACTTGATGATTGTGATAACTTGCGGTCAACAACGCTGCGCTCATTCGACACACTTCCCGAAAATACGGGGTAAGGTTGTTTGTTAATGACAACTGTTCCCGCAATCGTTTGATACTTGTCCGCAGTCATGACGGCATCATATTTATCGCGCCGCGTATATACATCCTTGAGCGAGAACTCCGAACTAAAGGCGACTTCACCAGTGTTTGATGTAAATCCTAGATTAACCTTATACTTCTGTTGTGATCGAGCTTCTTCTACAAGCGACAATATATATTCGTCTTCTTGCAGCGTTCCGTCGTATTTAACACTTAACTCCCCGCCAAATGTGCCTGTATTGAAATTGTACTTTGCCGCAACAGCAAGTCCAAAAAGAGCGGTTGTGCGGTCGTTCGAGTTTTCGGATGAATCTTCGCTTCTGAACTGGAAATACGTGTTGATTGTCGGAAAGTTATTAGGTGATGTTTTTCCATACGCGTGCTCTAAATGAAGCGCAATTAATAGAAATACCATTGTAAATAATATAGAAGCGGATGCAAGACTCTGTTTGCTCACGCATCGCCTCCAATAAGGTAGTCAATGAACTGCCCGTCAACTGCATCAAAGAACCCAAGAGCCACAGCGTTGTTTTCGCCAGTTATCTCCGCGAGAATTGTGTGTTCGCCGAAGTTTGGCGAATAGACCGGTCTGCCAATGTCCAATTCTGATGTCGTGAGTTGGCGGGGAAACAACCCTTCGAAATCCATAAGCCATATATTTTTAACTCCGCCGACGTCGCTTATAAACACGATTAAGTCTCCTTCGGGTGAATAGCAAGGCGCAATATCGTCGCCCGAAATTTCATCTGTTAAATTCACCCATGTTGTTTCTGCATCTCCTGGAAAGCCTACAGCTTTGAAAATGTCGCGCGAGAGTCCACCATCAGCGGAGAAGACAATTTGCGTCTCAAGGAATGGATGGTAATCCGGATCGCTGACTCCCCGCCCGAATCCAGTGAGCCATTCGCGAGGAACGCTGCCGTCTTCCTCGCTCGACCACAAATTCCACTCATTGTTAAAATCGCTAATATACGCAATTCGCCTTTCGTAAGTTGCGCTGTATACAGGCGAGCGGAAGTTATCACTACCGCTTGTTACTTGCACTTCTTGCCCTGTTTCTGTTTCTAATCGGAATATCTGCCAGTAATCACCGACCTTACGTTCAAAAACTATTTGCGAACCATCATACGAATATCTTGGGTGCAGATCGTCTGACAGATTTGTAGTCAACTTACTTAGGTCGCTGCCATCGCTCTTTATCTGCCACAAGTCGAAACTTCCGTCTTCGTCGCTTTCAAAGACTATCCTACTGCCTACGCGTGTCCAGTCGGCATTGCGATAGTGGAATCTGCGCGAGCGAGTCCCGGTAGTAAATCTACGCGTGACCGGCGAAAGCAATGCGTTTCCGTTTACGTCACGAACGCCGTTTATCGTGATTGAATAGTTCGTATTAGACTGTAGTAAACCGCTGTATTGCAAGGTTAAACTTCGTGAATCGACAACGGGCGTGAATGTAAGTGCTGGGCTAAATGTAATTGATGTTGATGACACCGACAGAGGATCAATAACATCTGAAAAACTAAAGGATATTTTCTGATTACGAAATACGTTCGTTGTACCTTCGGGGGGAGTGCTCTGAACTAAGCGCGGCGGAGTCAAATCAACTGTTGATACTTTGAACTGCCCAAAATATACTGACTTCAAGACTTCGGATGATGCACTCACAATTCCCTTTTCGATTTTCCAACGAATTATTTGTCCGGGAGTCCATTCTTGATTGAATCGTAATGTAGCAGTTGAGCCGTTAATTTCTACGATGAAGTCGCTCGAATAAGGCGCAAAGTCAAAAAATGACGAAGTTAGCATTGATGGATCGAGAGCTTTGTTAAACTCAATCGTGAACGTGCCGTTCGCCTGCGGTTCACTCTCGGATAGACCGGGAAACACTTTCGCTATTACAAAATCAGGTGAAACGCTCAAGAGTTCAACTTCTATCACTTGCTCCCCGCTTGGAATCTCTACTCTCTTACTGTAAATCATAAAGTCTGAGTGCGTGACGGTTATCTCATATGCTCCTTTACCAACACTTCCAACATTTACAGTTCCCTCACTATTCGTCGTGAATAAAGCTCCGCCAAAATAAACTTGTGCGTCGGTTACAGGTGTATCGTCGGGAGAAGTAACAGCGATTGAAACTTTGGATATACCGCTGCCTTGCCCAAAATCCGGTCTTAGTTCAGGATGAGGTCCCGTTCGACAACTTGTCGTCTGTGATGCTAATGAAAACGCAGACGACAACACAATAAGACATGCGATTAGATTACGAATCACTTTGACACCTCGTCGAGATTGTACACTTCGATAAGGTTCAAATCTCTATCCAAAATATATAGCTTTGAATTTCTGACTCTAACAACTGGAGGTTGTGACCCGTTAACTTTCCGCGTTATGGTGCTTTTCCAGCCGCTTTCAGTCTCAATCCATAATGGT
>CAZRQJ010000004.1:7075-15498 GCA_964602075.1 uncultured Planctomycetia bacterium | reverse complement strand
AACTAGCAATGACTTACCCATTATGTTTGACAAACCGCAAATCGGAGCGTCGTCTGGAATGCCTTTTACTGAAACTGTTCCGGGTGCGATACTTCGGCGTTCGAGATCGTAGATAAAGACTTTCCTCGATTCATAGTCGAGACTCCAAAGCAACGGGTAATCGAGCACAATTCCAGATGGGGTATTTATGATGTTACCTGCAGGGGAGGGTAAATCGTATATCCACTTTCCGTTTTTGCTAAAGGTCGATATTGCTCCGTCTGGTCGTTGAACGAATATACGTCCTTCTATTACAGCTGCTCGTTCTTCTAACAAACTTGTTGGGTTCTTTGAATCTCCTCCGTTATATGTAACAGTTTCAGGAGAATCTCCTGCTTCATTTGAACTGCTAATTTCGATTTCCGTTGGTGAGTTACCTTTCAACACCACCATTGCCGCAACGTTTCGAAGCCTGACACCCGATGCGTTTAGCAGAAACGAAGCTATGAAGTTACCGTCGGTTAAGTATCGCATTATGCGCCCAGTGTAAGTGTCAATAACCCAGAAAATGTCACTTCCTTCAGCGGCTATTGCTCCTGGACTAAAGTAGTCGGTTACATCTACCGGCGGTTTGATTGCTCGCTCGAATTGTCCGTCTGACGTATAGACATCTGCTGTTCCGAGTTTGATGTTACCAACGATTATTGTGCCGTTGTCGGTTACGTCGAAGTCGATTGCGATTCCGTCGCGTAGTGTTAATGTTTGGGTGATCGGTTTCGATGTTGCGACAGTAATCGATACACTCACAATAAAAAGGACTAGAAACAAGCGTAATGTAATTAGAGACATCAGTATCTTTGATTTAGAACACCGATTGTACGTAGTTGATCGATTGGAGCGGTTGTTAAACACAAGGCGATTATAACACCGTGAACAACATTGAGAAAGTAAAGAAGCTACCGTCCTATTTCAATCGATTCTTAGTCAAGTATTCTCGGATTAACGATGATTGTTGTTTTTGATTGGTATACTTTAACTTCGATTTATTGATAAGAATCGTCAAATTTACTAGGAGTTTTTATGTCAGAGCGCAAAACAGGTAAAGATAGCGGTCAAAATAATCGGACAATAACAACAAGCTGTCCCCATTGTGGTGCAAGTTTTTCGATTAACGAAAGTGCGAGTCGAAAAAGCGGAGCGACCGTCAAGTTATCGACATATGGTATCTGGGGAGCGGTTGTCGTTGTTCTTTTGCTAATTGGTTGGTTAGTTACGCCGTCTCCTAAAGATCCTCATGCGGGTCACGATCACGAGTCAGAAGCAGCTGTTGCATCAGATATGAGTGAAATGCCCGACGGGCATCCGCCGATAGAAGGCAATATGGATGGCAAGATGAGTGGTGCTGCTTCTGAAGGTTCTTCCGAGGGGATGCCGGACGGACATCCTACCGTCGAAGGCGGAGAACCAATGCCGGCAGATATAATGCAGAAGTTTACAGATTTCAAACAAAAAGTAGAAGCAAACCCTAAAGACACCGACGCTCTTAGAGAACTCGGCAACATGTACTACGACATCGGCTGGGCGGAGAGAGCGATTGAATACTACTCAAGGTATTTGGCGATCATACCCGATGATGGGTTTGTACTCAACGATATTGGAAGAATGTATATCGCAATTGACGATTTAGATACCGCGACAAAAAGTTTAAACCGCGCGATCGAAATCGACCCGACGCTACCGCAGCCGTACGTTAACCTTGGGTTAGCTTATGCAGGGCAAGGACATTATGAAGAAGCGGTTGTGTCGCTTGAAAAAGCTGTTGCAGTATCGAAGGATCCAGTAGTCACCGATGGCGCAAAGTCGCTGATTGAACAGGTGAAGAAAGCTCTGGCGGAAGAGACAGCTAAATCAGGTTAGAGGAACTCATAACGACTACTGATTATTTAAGCCGTTAATCAAGCCACTCTTCCATTGTCCAAGCCATTTCCCAGAAATTGCGCTCATATTCAGTCGATTGCTTGAAAATCGCTGTCAAGTTGTTGATATGTGATTGCGGCAGACCGTCAGACAACTGATTTGTAATTGCGATTAGTCGAACTGAGTAATCATTGAATTCGTTGCTCGAATAGATATCTATCCATCTTTGATAAGGGTTCGACTTAGTAATTCCTTGTTCCGTTTTTTCAGACTGAATTTGACTTTTTCTTATAGCTGAACCAATTTCAGCATAACCGACAGCGCATGGAAGAATGCACACGATGTTTGATAGGAAGTCGCAGCGTGAAGCGATATCGAGCATATAGCTAGTGTATGCAAGCATCGTGGGAGCAGGTAAAGAGTTTTCGAGTTCTGTCGCCGATATGCCAAATTCAGCAGCATATTCTCTGTGGAGTTGCATTTCCGTTTTCAGAGTTGACTCCAATAAACTACTCATTTCAGTCATAAGCGATAGGCTTGGCGCTTTATAGCAAGCTAAAGCTAACGAACGGCTATAAGCTATCAAGTATAGATAATCTTGAATCAGATAGTACTTGAAGCGATTAACCGGTAAATCACCTCGTTTAAGAGCTTTAACAAATTCGTGATTTTGCGCTTTCAACCATAGCTCGCCGCACGAAGCGATAAAGTAGTTCACGTTATTCATTTTAGTTCCAATTATGATTAAAAAAAAGGCGCATAGTTGCGCCTTAAGTTTATCGCATTAACTATCTTATCCGACTGATGAGACTGGCGCACCTGTATTGTTGGCTGGGGGTTTCTTTTTGCCGTCTTCTTTGTCATCGTCAACAGGAGGTTGATCGGGAGGTGGAGCTTGAGTGTCTAGTGGTGGTGTGACGTTTGGCATGCCGGCAGGCACAGCGCCACCCGGCGCTACCGGAGTATGACCGCCGGTACGTGCGCCTGCGCCTTCTATTGGTAATCCATCAGGTCCCAAAACAACTCTTCCAGGTTGAGGGGCACCACCTGCTCCCGGCAGTCCTCCGGGAACAACAGCTCCACCAGTTCCAGCTACGCCACTTGAACCTGGCATAGCCGTACCATCTGTCCCGGCTGGAGCAGGTTGTTCAGGCATAGGTGGTGGTTCGAACTTAGATTGAAGCGTGGGCAGTGTGCTTGCGTCAGGCGGCAGTTGGTTGTCACCTGATACATCTTGAATGTAGCGGAAATTAGCTTCTTTGGAAATAGAAAATCCAAGCTCTGTTGTATCGGCAGGAATCATCGCTTTAGCTTCAAAAGTTATGACGAACGCTTGACCGCTACCTCTTACGGATCTGATTAAGTCCTGTAACGAAATCGCCACTGTTAGCATTCCGCTAGATTTGTCTGGCTGCGCATAATACAAGGTAGCGTTGTTGCCGTTATCGAACAAGTCGCCAAGTCTTACAGTTGAAACATCGAAATTATTGAGGTCGAAATTGACTCCAATAAGTGATCGTCTGTAGTCGGGAATGTTGCTTACTTTGAATGCGACATCGAGTTTGTCCCCCGGTTCAAGTCCTTCCTTGGGCATCGCAAAACTAAGTTCGGCTTTGGGTTGCGGGGTCGTTACTTCCACATCGAGAACTGTTGGTTCGGTTAACTTGATGCCCTTCGGGTTTACAAGTATCAAACTAATCGTCACGCTTTCAGCAGTATCGGGAATCCAACGCACATATGGTTCACTCGTCAACATCTTCACAGGTTCACGTTGTTTAATAGCATTATCCGCTGCCGTTTTGTCCGCTAATTCATTTGTGATCTGCTTTTGGATGTCGGTTATCAGTTTATCGCTTGCATCAGGAGTTTTTGAATCCGGAATTGCGTTTTTTCCTCCAGATTCCCAAGGAGTAGGCCAATGCTTGGTTGAATTTGAACTGCTGTCGAGTTTGGTTTCGCGATCGAATGCGCTTTGCATTGATTCATCTGATGTAGTAGTCGATGTTTCAGCGTCGTCAAAGTCGGCAAACAAATCCTCAATCCTGCCCGATCCTTCAGGTTTCAAAATGTCGGACTGAACTTCGTCACTTTCAGATGTTGTAACATTTTCACCGTCATCGGGTGTTTCTTCATCACTTGACTCTGCTGACTCACTGTTTGTGTCTTGATCACCATCGCTAGTTGATTCTTCAGTTGTCGGTCCAGCATTATCCTGCATGGCAAGAAGCGCGAAACGAACTCCAAATGCCTTGTCGATCCATGCCGATGCAACTTGCTTGTTTTTTACTGCGGAAGCCAACTCGGGGTCTTTTACTTCTGTTACGGGAGGCGGTACGATAATATTGGTGCTTAAGCTGCCACCATCTGTTGTGATTTCAACAGGTGGAGGGATTGCCTCTGATGGAGTCCTGCCTGCAGGTTGTCCTGGTTCGACGCGAGTTCCGCTCCCCTGCGGTTGAATTTGTGGCGGAGGAACGGGCTCACCTTCTTTGAACTCGCCAGCTGCGGGGGTTGCGCCAGAAGGACGATTTTTCAGCGCATCGTCGGGTGGAACAGTTCCGGGAACAAGTTTGCCGTCGACAGTCTTATCGGTTCCCGCTGCGGGAGTTACGGGAGTTGTACCATCAGGCTTTGTTCCGCCTACACCAGCCATTTCTATGGCTTTGTCAGCTAGTCCTTTCAGGCGAGGCTTATCTTCTTCAGTTACAGGCAGTAATTTTCCGCTGGTCACCCGCCATTCGTACTGGACATCCTTCAAACTTGGATTGCTAACAAGCGAGTATAAGTTGTACGGCTGGTTGACCTCAACTTGAGACACTTCAAGGCTGATTTGCATTATGCTGACTGGCAAATCGGCTTGAATTTTGTTTTCTGCTTCACTTAGTCCGTTTGGATTAGCATATTTTTCTGGTGTACGCGTCGGAGAGTTGAAGTTCCTATTGTAGTTCGGATTAGTTTGAAGCGAACTGTTTGATGATGTACATGCGCTTCCAATGATGAATGTTAGAAGCACACCAAACATTAGGATTCTTATACGAAAATTTTGTACAACCATAGACTATCTCCCGAGAGCAACGTCCGCACGCCGAGGAACTCCGCGCGTACACGACTGTAAGACGACAGATTCTTACGCTCGTTCAGTGCATCGCATCCGATGTCTTCAGTCACCAATATTCTACCTCAATCTTGCCACGCTTTAGTTAAGAAACGACTTCTTTAGCAATTTCTACTAAACCTTTGCAAGAACGTTCCCAAGTAAATCTGGATGCTATTTCTTTTGCCAAAAGCCCGTTTTTCCATCTCAATTCTGCGTTTGATGTAAGCTCGGTGATAACGGTTGACGAATCTTCATATGGTTTTATTAAGTTTGAGACTGCATTTTCCGAGTGCGCAGTTGTGTCATATGCTACCGTCGGAAGCCCGGCGAATGCGGCTTCTGCGACGGGCAAACCAAACCCTTCCCAGCGTGACAACGATACGAATACATCGCAGGCTTGATAAAGAGCCGAAAGTTCTTCAAATGTGGGCGCTTCAATGACAATTGCGCCTAGCCTGCTCAAATTGTCAATTGATGTTTGCGAACCTATTCCTGCAAGAACAAGCCTTATCTTCAAATTTTTCGCACGTAGCTTGTTGACGATTTCAACGGTTTCCATCACACCTTTGTATGGGTGCACTCCATAGTCCAGTCGGCTAACGGATAACACGAAAATGTCATTTGTATTTTCACTGTCTATTTTAATCAAACGCTCGCGCATTGCTTGAACAAAACTTTTCTCGACACAAGGCATGTGATCTGCGCCAGGGTAAACAGTTTGGGTCTTCTCATATTGTCTGTTCGGTAGTCCGCTTTTTAAATAGTCCGAGATAGAAACTACAACATCATTCCGCAACATGTGTTTTAGATCGCTGTAACCTAGAAAATTCCGGTTCACTCTTGCAAACGGATTTAAGCCGAAAGTAGGTGGATTGCCAAAATGAAGATGTACGGTCGGTACATCGAATACTTTTTTAAGCGCATAAAACGGAAAACTTGCTGGTATAGCCAAGTCGAAAGCCCCGATCGCACCTAGACTTTTCTTTAGATTTCCAAGTGTTTTAAGTGCATCGCTTTCGAAAATCGGCAGAATTTTATTGCTCTTATCACGGCTTAAGTGAAGCGGTATGATTTCGTAGGGAGCATCTTTGTATGTATCACCGTCGTAATCGAAACAGAAAACGGTGACTTTGTCTGCATAAGCCTTGTTGTCTTGTTTGCGCGACAATTCCGGATTCCCGACTGCTTCATCATCTAGGTTGTTTGTAAGTTTCACATTATACATATGCGTAGTATCTGTTGTGGAATGAAAAGCAGATGGATCGAGAAGTCCGCGCGCCCACTTATCGACGCATAAGTCTACGCCGAATCCTTTCCGCATCCGTACTGTGAAAAACGCAACGTGCATGGGGTGAGGATTATAGGCTATTTTCTTCTCAAACAGTTGCTAACGGACAGATGCTAACGGATGTCATCCTTTGCTTCTTGCGCGTTCAGACTACGGAGTCGATCATTGATTTCTTCAGGCTCGCCTAACTCTCTATGCGATCCAGCGCTAAGCTCTTTTAGTTTTCTTCCTTGCGGGAGAACGTTTTTTTCTAAAGAGCCGACGGCTTTATTGTAGTACTCAACAGCGTTCTCAAGCCCTTTTCTTACCCCCATAAAGTGTTCAAGAAATATACAAATTCGTTCATACAATTTGCTTGATTCTTCGCTAATCGTGCGGGCATTTTTTGCTAGCTCTTCTTCTCTCCAGCCATATGCAACGGCGCGCAATAGGCCGATCAAAGTAACGGGTGTCGCAAGAAGTACATTTTTCTCCGCTCCGATATCAAGCAGATCCGGCGATATATCTAGCGCTGATGCTAACACCGACTCACCAGGTACAAACATAACAACGAAATCGACGGAACCCTTAACAACTCCTTCATAATTACGCTTCGATAGGTCCTTAATGTGAGTTTCTATGTTCTTTGCGTGGTTTTTTAATAAATCCATTCTATCTTTTTCGCTTTCTGCTTGAAATGAAGATGTATAGGCGTCAAGAACAGCTTTTGAATCAATAACGATACTTTTATTATTAGGGAGTTTGACAATCACATCAGGTCTCGAAGCTTTACCATCAGCTTTTATTACGGATTGTTCTTCGAAGTCACAATATTTTTCCATTCCAGCGATCTGAATTACGCGTCGCAGTTGCATTTCTCCCCAGCTCCCCCATTTGCGCGGATCAGCTTTCAACGCGCTAACTAGTTCAGCGGTTTTTGTTTCAAGTATCTTTCTTGCATCTTCAAATCCCTTTATCTGTGTGACTAAGCTGGTTGTGTCTTTGACTCTGTTGGTTTCCATCGCTTGAGCACTTTTTTCAAATTTCTCTAGCGACTCTTCAATGGGTTTTACCAATTTCTCAAATTCCTGTTTAGTTACCTTAATGTCGCCCTTTGTTTGCTCAAGTATCGCACTAAGCGCTTGTTTTGCCTGTTGCGTAAACAACTCGGCATTTTTTCCTAAAGCATCTTGCGATAAAGCTTTGAAAGCATCAATCATACTCTTTTCAGCATTTTTATAAACTTGCAATCTTTCTTCTGCGGCTTTCTTTTCTTCATCAATACTCGTTCTTAGAACACCAATATCAGTTTCCAAGTCCGACTTTTCCTGTGTAAGAGATGCAATTAGTGTTTCTTTATCACTAACTTTATCGTTTAGAGTCAATATCGTTTCGTCACGCTCCCTCACACGCTTGTCGGTTTGCTCCAAGTTAGCGGTGGCTGTGCCAAGTTGCTCGCTCACAGATTTCAGCTCTCTGTTGAGAGATTCGATTTTTACTGTCTGTTCATTCTTAGCTTGAACAAGATCGCTGCGCTCACGTTCAAGATTAGTGATTCGTTCGTTAAATGTGGCTGCGTCGGCTGTAAGAGCAGTTTTTTCGGCACTGATTAGGGTTAGTTCTTTCTGCATCGCCGTTAGATCATCGTTCAACCGCTGAATATCCGTCTCTTTCACGCGAAGTCGTTCTTCCATCAGCAAACGTTCGCGTTCAGAAGCGCTTGTTGCCTTCTCGACGGCACCATCAGTTTTCGCTTTCATATAATAATAAGTGGTGACAATGCCGATTACAAGCCCCACAACACCGACAAGCATTCCTATCAAATCCATTGATATCTCCCTTCATGTGGTAAGTCGCTGTCATTATACCCGAAAACCTGATTATTATCTGTCTTAGATATTAAGTTCCGGTTTTGTACGCACTGAAAGTACTGTCCGTTAAATATGTTTATCAATCCCACATTTCGATGTCGTAATGCTGACGGTTTTTACGAACTCCATATCGTTTCACAGCGAACTTGCGCACAAGAAACAGCCCCATAAAGAAACCGCCGATATGGGCGAAATATGCTACGCCGCCGCCATCCGCGCCTCCGAAACTCCCGAGTCCGTATAGAATCTGGAAAATTATCCACATACCCAAATAGAACCAAGCAGGAACCTG
>CAZRQJ010000004.1:0-7041 GCA_964602075.1 uncultured Planctomycetia bacterium | reverse complement strand
ATGAAAATTATGAACCAGAATAAACTTGCAATTCGATTATGAGGGTAAAGTGTCAGATATCCTGCCATCACACCTGCTATTGCACCGCTCGCGCCTACCATCGGCACTTCGCTCATGGGTGCAATGAGAAGCTGGCACAGTGCTGCCGCGAGTCCGCATATGATATAGAAAGCGAGAAATCTAAAACGTCCCATTACCCATTCGCAGTTGTCCCCAAAGAGCCATAGAAACCACATATTACTTAATAGGTGTAGCCAACCGCCATGCATAAACATAGAACTGAATAAAGTGACCTGCGTCGGGAGATTAATTGGAGGAGGGGTATCTGTGCCGGTGAGGATCTCTCGAGGAATCGCTCCCCAAGACATTATGCTCATCTCAAATCCATCAGGGAAGGTGAGTTGTTTGAAGAAAATATAAACGTTTGCAGCGATAAGCAACAGCACAACGATAGGCACTGAATAACTCTCGCTCTCGTCTCTTAAAGGAAATAGGAACACAGCGCATTATAACCTTTATGCAAGCTCATAGTCGCATTCTGATAGTTGATTTCGATGATGGATGCAAAATAATAAATATATTGCGTTTTTGCCTTAGGTTTGGTAAATTTATTTAATCAATGGCTCTATCGTCTAGTGGTCAGGACGCAGCCCTCTCAAGGCTGAAACACGGGTTCGAACCCCGTTAGGGCTATTTTAGGTGCTTTCCGTTAATTACTAGCCGTATAGTTGTACGTTCAGGTTTAGAAACCAGAGAACTCGCTGCACACCTTAAAAGTTTTTATGCGACGCCCTTGAACTGGTTTTTCATCCCACTTTTTCAAGGCTTTTATAATCTCATTGAGGTCGGATTTGTGAATTGGGAAAATTTTAAGTCGGTCTCATTGAGTTAACAACATACACTTCGACGATTAATCACAGTGTCGTATCGTCGCAATATCTTCCCCATACACTTACCAGCGCTTTAACTACTTCACCTTCTGTCGCACCGCATTTTATTGCGGAGATTATTGCTTCGCATATATAAACACCAGCAACAGCACTATCACAGACTTTATCTAAAGCATCCTTTATTGCTGTTTCGTCATTTGTACTTCTTTTTTCAATATACTGAACCAGTTTATCAACTTGTTCTTTTTCCGCTAGTTCGTTACTTAAAAGTATTGCTTGATTCTTTTCTTCCAACCGGCTAAATCTATTGGTTCCAACAACTGTTCGTTCTTTTGATTCAACTTGACGTTGCCAGCGATATGCAGAATTGTGTATCTCGCGTTGTGGATAACCTGCTTCTATCGCTTTTACCATTCCTCCCATGTCATCAATTTTCGTAATGTATAACTTTGATTCTTCCTCAATTTTATCGGTCAAATCTTCGATAAAGTAACTACCGGCGAATGGATCTATAGTATCGGCGACTCCAGTCTCATATGCTATTACTTGTTGTGTGCGAAGCGCAATTTCAACGCTCGCCTCGCTTGGTAACGCCAAAGCCTCATCGAAACTGTTGGTGTGCAATGACTGCGTGCCTCCAAGTACCGCTGAAAGAGCTTGATATGCAGTTCGTATAATGTTGTTCATCGGTTGTTGTGCGGTCAACATGCTTCCTGCTGTTTGAGTGTGAAATCTAAGAAGAAGCGAGCGTTCGTCCTTTGCGCCAAATCTGACTTTCATTACTCTCGCCCATAATCTGCGCGCGGCGCGGAATTTTGAGATTTCCTCTAAGAAATTGTTATGTGCGTTGAAGAAAAACGACAAGCGGGGGGCAAACTCGTCAATCGAAAGCCCTGCGTTGACCGCCGCTTCGCAATAAGCAATACCATCCGCTAGTGTAAACGCCACTTCCTGAACAGCCGTACATCCAGCCTCACGTATGTGATAACCGCTGATGCTGATTGTGTTCCACTTTGGCATGTTTTGTTTGAGATAGCGGAAACTGTCGATCGTAAGTTTCATGCTTGGCTCTGGAGGAAATATGTATGTTCCGCGAGCCATGTACTCTTTCAATATATCGTTTTGAATCGTTCCTCGTAGTTTTGCAGGCGTTATTCCTTGTTCTTCAGCAAAGACTTGGTAAAAACCTAAAATTATTACTGCGGGAGCATTAATTGTCATGCTCGTTGATACTTTGTCGAGTGGGATGCCTGCGAACAGCACTCTGATATCTTCTATTGTGTCTATCGGCACACCAACTTTACCTACTTCGCCGAGCGACATAGAGTCATTCGACGCGTAACCCATTTGTGTCGGTAGGTCGAAGGCGACCGACAATCCGGTCTGTCCTGCATTCAATAGAAAATGGTAGCGCTCGTTCGTTTCCCTAGCCGTTGAAAATCCAGCGTATTGACGCATAGTCCACAGTTTGCCTCGATAACCGGTGGGAGTGACTGACCGAGTGTAAGGATATTCACCGGGGAATCCGATGTTTTCTCGATAGTGTGCTTCCGACAATTCGTTACGATACTCTTCCGTCGGTGTCAATATGCGAGGAATTTTCCAATTACTGGTCGAGTCAAGAATGTCATTGCGTTCCGGTGAATTGTTTACAAACGGTTCAAGAACTTCTTTTTCCCAGTTATTTAGACCGAAATCTTTAGACATAATATACTCCTAAGTTAAAGCAATATTTTAGCAATTGAGTCTTTGACTTCAATGGTTAGTAATTGACGTTATGACAAGCTCATAGATCATTTAGGAAAAATACCCTTCGGATATCATTTGCTTAATAATCATACGTGCCGCCGGAACTGAACTGTCAGATGCTTTCCCTCCATTTTCAATAATCATAACCATAGTGAACTTTGGATTTTCGTAGGGAAAAAAACCAACAAACCAAGCGTGAGGCTTCTGCCCATGTGAAACGTCTGCAGTGCCAGTTTTGCCAGCTGCGCTTACTCCGCAATCCTTAATCTGTTTGCACGTGCCATACAACACAGCCCTCCTCATTCCTTCACGTATTATTCTCGCTGTGTTTGGTGAGATATCGAGTTGCACTGCTTTAGGTTTTTGTGCGTCTTTGAAGTTACCTTCTCTAAATACAGCCTTTAACACGTGAGGTTTCACCACCACGCCGTTTGCTACGACAGCGTTAACACTCCAGAGCACTTGCAAGGGCGTCGCTTCAACAAATCCTTGACCAATAGCCATATTAGCTGTATCGCCGTCGAACCATTCTTGTTTCCATTCTCTTATTTTATAATCCCGATCAGGTACTCGTCCAGTTGTTTCACCAAAAAGGTCTATACCTAATGCACTTCCGTACCCAAGAATCTTTGCGTATTTGCCGATTTGCCTGCTACCCAGTCGAACACCGAGTTGCCAGAAGGCGACATCGCAACTCTCGCCTATAGTGTCCTTGAAGCTTATTCCGCCATGCCCTGTTGGTGTAAAGTGCTCTCTGAATGTTCGATTCCCCGCGACATATGAGCCGTTGCAGTTCCAATGAGCGTTTTCGCTAACCCTACCAGTTTCAAGACCTGCTATTGCAGTTACGAGTTTGAATGTAGAGCCCGGTGGATATTTTCCCGCAATTGCTCTTAAAAAAAGCGGATAATTAGTTGTATCGTTAATCAAGTTGTTCACATACTCGGCATTTTCAGGTCCGTGGAGGCGGTTCGGGTTGTAAGCGGGACTTGATGCCATTGAATAGATTTCACCTGTAAAAGGATTACTTATTATCACGGCACCGCGTCTACCGGCTAATGCTTTATAAGAGAGTGCTTGTAATTTAGCATCTATTGTGAGTGCGATATCTGTGCCGCTTTTGGGAGGAGTTAACGAAATCTCTCTCTTATAGTAACGTTTGTCGTCTATCTCAATACCGCGTCGTCCAGCGCGTCCATGTAAGATGTCTTGATAGAATTTTTCTACACCGTCTTTTCCGACGTATTCTTCTTTCTCAAAACCAACCTCAAGCATGTCATTTAAGCTCCGATCGTCTATGCGTCCCGTGTAACCCACTATATGCGCTGCCGCCTCCCCTAATGGATAACGCCTTCGGTAGTTGTTTTCCTCAACGAAAATGCCAGGAAGTTTACCTTTTTGCTCAAGGATAATTGTTACCTGTTCGAGCGTGAGGTTGTCATGGATGGGTATTGGTTGGTAAGGATAACGTCTATCAGTTTCTTTAGCTATTTTAGCTCTTATGTCTTCCTGCGTTCTTTTCAAAATTGCAGCGATTTCGGGAATGTACAAATCCTCGCTGTCAGCCTTCATTGGCGGAAAATACATAAGACTAAAAACCGGCTCGTTGACAGCTAGTGGATTGCCTGCGCGATCGAAAATTTGTCCGCGCGGTGGTATCTGCGGGATATACTTAATTTTGTTTGAAATTGCACCTTTAAGAAACTCAGGATATCTTAGAACCTGCATCCAGAACAATCTAACTAGCAACAGTGAAAACACAATTAGTACGAACAAGCGGATAAACGCAACCTTAGAGTCGATATGTTGATTGCTATCTGCCATAAATACCCCGCCTAAACCGCATACTTTCTGGTTGTGCGGACATCCAAGCCCCAAGTTTTTCCCAGAAAATCATTACAAAACCAACTAGTATGAGTACACTCCACCAATTAACTCGTGAAAATGCCGTCACCCAATCGCCTTGTCCGAAAACAAACAACATAATATATTGAATTAGAAACTTGATAAGAATAAAAATAAACACAAAAACACCTGCAATTGTACCGGATTTGAACAACACACCCTCCGATAAAAGCGGTCCCATAAGTCCCGGTAATGAGTAGAACGCTATGTGAAGTACCGATAACTTACCCGCGTATAAATCGCAAACAAATCCTGCTGCTAATCCGCTGTAAAGAGCAACGCGAGGATTGATGTAAATTGCTGCAGCTAAGATCACAATGAGCGGTAAGTCGAATCCTTTAGCAAATTTTGGATGTTCTATGTTCATCGCCAATAGAGAAACAACGGAGATTGCAAGCAAACCAGCTGTTCGTAGTGCCGCAGGGCCAATCTCATCAGTGAAGTGTGCTTTTTTGTAATTCATCGCACACTGACTCCTTGTTCCAAGTTTAATTCCGTTGTTTCTTGTTTATAAAGTATCACTACGACTTCTTCTAAGGAACCGAGATCTACTGCGGGTGTAACTTCGATAGTTTGAGTGATTCGATTTGGTTCTTCTACGACTTTTGACACGGTTCCGATTAATATTCCTCTGGGTCTGCCTGTTGCAAGACCGCTTGTATAGACTTTTTCGCCTAATTCAATACGGTTCTTTTTTGGCACGAAACCTAACTCAAGGCTGTTTACTAATCCTAGTTCTTCTTGAGTTCCCCCGACAATCACACCATGCTGACGTGATTTTGATGTTATAGCCCCTATAGCAAAATCAGGATTGAGGAGCAATCTGACCTTTGATGTCGAATTGTCCGCTCGTATAACTTCACCTACAAGGCCATTGGCATTTATCACAAGATCGCCTTCATTAATATTCGAATTAGATCCACGATCGATATATACCGAATCAAACCACAAATCCAGGTTCCTGCCAACAATTCGAGTCGTCACATAGTCGAATTTTTCAAGTTCCGGCACTTTAAGCAAACGTTGCAATCGCACAGCTTCTGCTTGATAAACTTCTAGGTCGCCAATCTGCTTTTTTAGAAGCGCGTTTTCGTTCTCAAGTTCAATACTTTTTTCAAGAATCGGTTTTAGTTTAAACACATAACCTAGACTTACAAAGCCGTCCCCTATTGCTCGCAACACGCTAACCGTGCCATTGCTCAACCAGAAAATTGGAATGCTCAACGGGTTACGAACTCCAGCAATAGCAAGGAAAAGCGAAGTTAAGACAATTAAGAATATTGCCGCGGCAGCATAAGCGAGAACTTCCGACTCGCGTTTTCGTGAATCGCTTGGATTCCTAAGTTTGACGCGTTTTCTGAAAGACATGAATGATAAGTTTATCAAAATCCATTTATATAACGATTATAATTAAAGTATGTTCAGATTGATGTTCGTTTTTTCTCTTGTTGTTTGCGCTTTGTGCGCAATTCTTTTAGGCGATTTCTTAGTGGATTATTCAACCGTCTATGCCGATGAAGCAAATTTATCAGCAGCTATCAAGATTGTTGAAACGCATCTCGATGCGATTTATGAGTCAGATTATTCGGGAGCGGAAGACTGCTTTTCGGAAGCGTTCAGAGCTGTGATTCTGCCTAAAGTGACTTTTGTCAACTCGTATCTGTTGTCAACCAAAGCTTCTCTCGGAGATGACGGCTATGTTGTTTTGGAAGCTGTCGAACTTGAAAAACCTGAATATGTGCTTGTTACATTGAGCATTGCTGGACATAACGCATATTATTACCTAATACTCGAACAAGCGAAATGGAGAATTGAGATCTATTCTGACAAGTCGTTCAACAGCTTTGCTGACGCTCGCCGCGAATTGTACTTGTTTACAGATAGAGATTGGAACGACGACATTAGCAAGGAACTCAAATGCATCGCCGCTCTTTATCGAGTTCAACAAGCGCTTGAAGAGTATAAAGGCGAAAAAGGTGAAGGTTATTATCCTGAAAGATTACGTGGAGGAAATGATAGAGACGAGTTAACTATATGGAATTATTTTGATGAAGACATAGGATACCCTCTGAACTTTTTCAGGAATAAACCTATGAAGCATGTTCCCTTTAACAAACCAAGTACAGGCGACTTTACATACATTAGTGTTGATAGAGATTCTGACGGCAAACATGAAGCGTATTACATGATCTCGTGGGGTATGCAGAAGAGCGAGCGAGCAATTTTTGAAGGCTATTCTATTGTCTCATTACTAGCTTCCGAGGATGATAAAGATTCTCGCCAAATAGTTGATTTGTTTGTGAGGTTTGCTAAAGACAAGTTTAATATCGAACTTGTTCCAAATCGCTTGAACGACTAAATAAACTTCATAGCTCTCGTGATAGAATGATTATGATGGCAGTTTATTGTTCAAGATGCGGGTCGGAGAACCCGAACGATTCAAAGTTTTGCTTCCACTGCGGAGCGCGTTTCGCGGAGCCGTTTCAAACTCAAGGTT
>CAZRQJ010000003.1:29388-34404 GCA_964602075.1 uncultured Planctomycetia bacterium | reverse complement strand
TGCGTTTTCGCCTTGACGCAGGGCGCTTCTGCACAATCCGAAATGCGCGAATCGCTGTACGAAAAGCCGCCTTACTGGAACGACGAATATTTCATCGGTAGTTGGGATATAAAACCCGGCATGACCGGCGTTGCAAAAACGGTTATCTTTGGCACGAAAATTGATGAATTCAAAATTACCATCATTCAGGTAGGCCGCGATAGAGGTTTCAACAACCATGCGATGCTTTTCTGCCGCGCTGAAGGCTGGGTTGTAGATTTTACAGGCGGCATTGCAGGCGGTATGAGCGGCAGTCCGGTTTACATAGACGGACGACTTGCAGGCGCGGTCAGCGGACATTGGAGCAACACCGACCAGAAAACGTGCATAGTCACTCCGATTGACGGAATGCTTCCCGCTTGGAATCCTGCGGACACTCGGTTCAATCCTATTAAATTAGTGCCGCCCGGAACACCTTACGATGTAAGTCCCGATTTGTTACAGCTTGCGTATCCTCAAGACAGGACGACACGCTTTGATAACGATGAAACAAGAACAAATAGCGGTCTTGTCGAAGGCGGAGATAATGACAGAAACGGTAATGGCGAAACACTCGATTCCTCGTTTACATATTACGACTTGGATTCGCCTGTCAAAATTGACGGAGAGATTGTAACTTCGCTCGCGGTCGCCGATTACGCTGGTGTTGTTCCGCCGAGCGCTCCCAACGTAGTTCCTATGACGCTATGCGCGACGCCGGTTGTTGTGACGAGCGTAAACCCAGCTCTAGCAGATGTTTTTGCGACGGCACTTAGCGCGGATTCTTCTTTGGATGTTTCAACAGCGCTGCCTTTGAGCGAAGGCGATTCCGTTTCAGTGCCGCATGCAACGGTCGAAGCGCTTAATGGCATTGTTCCTGACAAAATTCTAGAATACTGGAGCTATCCATCGAATGTGCGTGCGCCAAAAATCATGGAGCCGGGATGTGTGCTTGGGCAGCGGACGATGCGCGGCGACTTATCGAGCTACGGTTACGGAACTTTGACTTACGTTGACGCTGGCGGTAACTTTTTGGCATACGGACATCGTGCAAATCGCGACGGCTTCATTGTATCGCCTGCCGCCAACGGGTTTGTTTACTATGTGCCAGCAAACTGGCAAAGAGTCGGCAAACGCGCTGTCTGTCTTAATGTTGTTGGTACAGTGTTTCAAGACAGAGGCGGAGCGATTGGCGGCACGTTTGGCGTTGAGCCGCCTTGGACGCCCGTATCGATTTACTCTTACGACGAACAAACGGGCGAAAAGAGCGATTTACATTGTGAAGTGCTTCATACATCGGATTACTTTCCTAGCGGAGCTGCGAGCGCGGTCGCGAGCGGTATTACATTTCCCGTTCAACGAAGCGGCGAGGGCATTGTAGATGCAACGTTCGTAGTCAAGCTCGATAACGGAACAGACTATTCATGGCGCACTGTTTACAATGCGCAAAACGCGCTAAGCGCTTGTACTTGGGAACTCTCGGCGTTTCTTCAACAAGCTATGAACGGCGAAGGAGAACAACTGGGTGTGAGCGGCATAATCTCCGTCAGTAATGTCAGCGCTGACAAAAGAAGTTACCGAATTGCAGAACTTCGTTCGTTAGCGAAGAGCGAATTTGAGAAAATCGAGATGCCTTCGAGCGGTCGCTTCAAGGTGCCGATTACGGAATCTTTTGACAACGCTTTTCCAACCGTTAAGAGCGAAAAAGTTGACGAATGGAAGTTGAAGGTGAAAAAAGAGAGTTTCGGGCGCGTATACTTGATGATTAAGTTAGTGACTTGGCGAAGCGATCTTGCAATATGGTTGCCTGTCGAGATTACGCTGCCGATTTCGATTCAAAGCGGAAAAGTCAGGGTTCAAATACGAGGCGGATTCGGATTGTCGGATCCGCTCGATGCAGGTGATGTGGCGATGAATCGCGAGTGGGATGCGCTTCGCGGACATTTAGATCCTATCCGCTCGCCAAAAGACAAAACGAAGTCGAATTGGCTATCGGATTTCACGGATTTGCCGCGCGGCCAGCACTTGATTGTCGAGTTCGTCTATGCCGGCAAGCCCGCTGATATTAAACTGTCAAACGGCGAAGACCTGCCATTCGCTAGGAGAGTTTACGAGTTCGATGGAGTTGTTCGCGGTTACGAGGCAGCCGAAGTAGATTTTCAATAGTATGCTTTAGGGAGAGTTCGGAGGATAAGATGCAGAGCATTTACGACTTGGTGATTTCGAGGCGCAGTCAAAGACGCTATTCAAAGGAAATGCCCAGCAGAGCGGCAATCACGAAAATTATCGACGCGGCTAGATGGGCGCCGTCCGCCGGTAATCGGCAGAACTGGTTTTGGTGGGTTGCCGCAGGAAAAAAACGTGATGAACTTGTTAAGATTATCAGTCAAGTCAGCGATCGCGCACCAGACATATTCAAGGACTACGAAGAGAAGATTCAAAGATTCCTGTCGCTTTACTTTCGCACACTTGGCGGTGCGCCGGTAATCGTGACGATGTCGTTTGAACGGAAAAACGACGAAGATAAAGATGAACACTTCGATTGGGATTTATGGGATTATGCCAGCGGATGTGCCGCAATGCAGAATTTTCTCCTGCTCGCACACGCTGAAGGACTTGGAACGTGCTGGATGACCGCTCCATTACTGGTTCACGAAGAAATAATGAAGTGTCTCGGTATTCCAGCGAATCATACGGTCGTTGCAGTTACACCGCTCGGTTACTCTCAACACGAAATCCCGCCTATTCCGCGCGTTGATTCGGACCTATCCAAGACTGTTAAGTGGATCGGATTTCCTGAAAAGTAAACTACATGCATCAAAGCGGATAAGGTGACGAACTTGAAGATGCGGTCTCATTAAGACTCTTCATTGTCTTCATTTAATGTCGTATCGTCATCAGTTTGAATGCCTGTTTGCTTCGATGGTTCAATATCTGCTGCGGTATCTTTAAGTTTTACAAGCGGAAAGTGCAGTACGAATTCGGTTCCATCATTAGAATTGCTTACAGCGGAAATCGTTCCGTTATGATCTTCAACGATGCCGTACACAACGGCAAGACCTAAGCCTGTACCTTTACCTACGTCTTTTGTTGTAAAGAAGGGATCAAAAATGCGTTCAATGTACTCTTGTGGAATACCGAATCCATCGTCCGCAACACTTATTTCAGCAAACTCTTCATCAACCCCCCTTTGCGACGCTTTTACAACACCTGTGGATATTGTAATGTTTCCGCCTTCAGGAAGCGCATCCCGCGCGTTAACCAATAAATTTATCAGCATCTGCTCGAACTGAACAGGACTGAACAGAACGCTCGGTTTTTCATCCGAAAATTCGCACCTAACATTGATATTCAGATGGCGAGGTAGTACGAACAAATCGAGCGAGCGGTTTACAGCGTCCTCTATGTCAAGTATCTCCTTATACGAACTTTCCCCGCGGGCGAATGCAAGCAGGTTCTTAACAAGTCGGCTTCCTCTACGTCCAAGTTTGACAATTCTGTCGGTTATTTCAGCGATTTTCTTGTCTTCCGAATACCTTTCTCCAAGCATTTCTGCGAATCCTATGATTGCGCCTATAACGTTGTTGAAGTCATGCGCAACTCCTCCCGCAAGTGTGCCAATCGCTTCTAATTTTTGCGACTGGAACACGCGCTTTTCCATTTCTCGCTGTTCCGTTACGTCCGAAACATGCCCTAATAGCGCAGGTTCGTCTTGATAGTCGATGTTTTCTGCTCGTATATTCACCACGCGTTCCGTGCCATCTTTTGTAATTATTCTTGTATCTATCGGTTGTCTTAGCGGATCTGAACCCAGCCGCATAACGATATTCTCAACGAATTTCTCCCTATCGGCGACATGAATGTAGTTCAATGGATCGAACAAGTTAAGCTCGTCAAGTGTGTAGCCGGTTATCTCTTCAAATCTTGTATTACAGAATTGGTATTTGCCGTCGCAATACACGAAGAGACCCGTTATCGAAGTGTTGACAACCCGCCTATATTTAACTTCAGATGCTGTAAGCTGGTGGAAGTAATCGTCCAATTCACGCTTCATTCGCATAAAATTGTCTAACAACTCGTCCAGTTCGTCGCGAAAAATAAGCGGATACTTGTTTGTTTGCAAAGTATCTCCAGACAGAATATTGCGGGTTGCATCGCTAAGTTTGGTTATTCTATTGCTCAAGAAGAAACTCGAAACAAACGCAATCATTACCGAAAGGAGCGCAACAACCGCAAAAATTACTATCGTCGTGCGGTCGAGGTTTACTTTAACAGGCAGAAGATCCTCGTCCGAACTCGTCAACTGAAGTATGCCGACAACTATACCGGATGAGCTGCGCAAAGGCGCATAAACAGTCGTAAAGAACGAAGACTTATCTGAAAACGAAACAATTTCTTCACCCTCGACAAAGCGAGTATAAAGACTTCTCCATAACGCATAGCTCATGCCCTCGGATGATGCTCCGCCGTTGCCTGCCACAGCGGTCGTTTTTCCAATATAAACCGTGAACGGAGATTCAACAGATGTTTCAAGATTCGGTTTGAGATGTTCAATAGATCTGATCAGCAGCAGGTAACCGCGCGGAACTGACGACTCATCTTCGCGAGTGAATCTTGAGAAAGCTGCAATCGTCAGTTCGTCTGAAATCTGTTCAAGACTGTAACCTGACTCAAAAGCGGAATACTGGTTGCGCAGTTTTTTCAATGCGTTAAGCGCATCTTCGCTTGAGATTCCTCCGCCTGTAAACACAACTCGGTTTTTGTCATCAAGGACAGCAACTTTTAGGTTCATAAAGTCCTTCGACATAAGCGGCAGAATTTCAGCCGAAATCAAGTTGTGCGTCGAGTATGGTAGTACTTCGTAAACTTCGTCCCATCTAGCATACGCTTGCGCTAACGACCTCATCTGACTGCCCGAAACGGCGAATTGAAGGCGAACTGCGAGAATGTCGCGATCAAGACCTGAAAGCTGGATTTTCATCAATCCGTCGGTAATGT
>CAZRQJ010000003.1:7522-29378 GCA_964602075.1 uncultured Planctomycetia bacterium | reverse complement strand
AGTGATTTGTAAAGAAGTAAAAAACGAGCACCGGCAGAAGCGCTATCAGCGGGAAAAGAAGTAAATACTTGTAACGAATGGACATGTCTTAAGTAGTATACACGTTGCGTTACAATTTTCTCGATAACCGAGTTAATGGCTTGGTAATAGGTTGACTCTATGCTATCATGCCAGCGTCTCTTCGGAGACTGGGGTATTGGAGACCTAAGGATGACATTAGTACAAGCCGCCCGGATGCGGATTCTTTTGATTCCGCTCTTGGTACTAATCTGGCTTTCCTGCACAACTCCGACCTTAGCCGTTGAGCGTCCTAGCGTTGATTCGTATAAACAGGATGTAGGCAAGGTCGAGGCATTTTTGCGCGATTATTTACGCGCCGAATGGCAGCTTGCAGGTCCGAATACAGACGACCTAGTTCGATGGGTTGTAAAATACTCGCTGCAAAACGACACAGACCCGCTTCTTCAGCTTGCTCGAATCCTGAAAGAAAGTCGAGGCAGGCATTTCACTATGAATTCTCGTGATGAGCGCGTCGTTTTGAAAGGCGGTTCAGGCACTATCGGTTTCTCTCAAATCCACCCGTTCTGGATTGGAAAAAAGGTCAGCGGGGTGACGTTTACAAAAGAGATGCTCTTTGACCCCGAAGGCAATGTCAGAGCCGGGATTTTGATTTATAAACGTTACGATTACGGAGACTATCTTAAAGCGCTGACTCACTATAACAACCCTGGATCGAAAAGTCCGAATCAGTATGCAAAAGATATCAACAGAATTTATATGCACATGGTTGCCTTATATGCAAAGTACAAATACGTCCCGACCCCCGTCACAAATCCTGTCGGAACCGCAATAAGAATTAGCTGATTTTCCTTCACTGCCTCGCATCAATCCTGTTTTTTTTCGAGGAACCTGCCTTGTTGCGCGCGTGAGTGCAAACGGCAATGATCAGCGCGTAAATACATTATCTTTTGTTAGGTTAACAAAATTTAGCGTGTTTTTTATTGCTGTCAACGCAACAAACAAAGCGGTGGCTCAACGCCCTAAATCGAAAGCGAACTATCTTGATAAGCAGTTAAGGTAATACTAGAACTAGTCTAATTAAAACGCTTCATTAATTGCTATGAGTTCTTCAAAATCTGGAATTTCGTCTTTCAAAGCCTGCTCGACACCCATTTTAAGCGTCATCTGCGCGCCTGGGCAGCCGTGACACGCACCATGCAGACGAACAAATGCACGTCTGCCCTCGATTTTTACCAATTCGATATCGCCGCCATCCATATTTAGGAATGGACGCACTTTAGAGAGGACGCGCTTAACTTTTTCTTCAAATACGTCGGGAGACGTGTTGCCAGCATTCTCGTCGAGCGTACCAGTCGTTGTTTCTTCAGTCATATTAATCTCCTAATCTTTATCGTCTTCCGCGCTGTCGAGCGCAAAATCTCTGGGCGTAAGTGTTTGCAGAAACTCGGTGAATTGTGAGTGGTCGGGAATGGGTTGGGAACCGCGAATCTCGGAAACGATATTACTCGATTCGCTTAACCGTATTTCATACAAGAGAGTGTCTTCGACGTATATCGGTACGCCAGACCGCAGAGCTACAGCGATGCCGTCGGATGGACGGCAGTCAATATCCATACGTATGCCGTCATGCTCGACAACCAATTCCGCATAGTAAGTTTGGTCTTCGATTTTGTTGATTCGAAGCATTCTTGGATGAGCGCTTAAAATTGAAAGCGTGTTCACAAGCAAGTCGTGTGTCAGCGGACGCGGAAGGTAACGTTTTTCAAGCGCCATCTGAATGCTCATCGCTTCCATTTCGCCGACCCAAATCGGAAGAAACAACTCGCGACTGTCCGTGTCACGTAATATGACAACCGGTGACTGATTTGATATGTCGATTCTGACATCCATAACTGATACTTTGCTTAGTGACATAGCTTTTACCTCGGCTTTATACCGTCCTAACCGACGAGTTACTTCATAGACAAAAGCCGCTCGATAAGATTGTATCCGTCGATTGTGCCTGCGTCAAGAATCGGAACAAAATGCAACAACACTTGTATATTAGTTGCCGAACTACAGAGAATCATCCATTCCTAATCCCGTAAAAAGATGATCAGGACTTAAGCCAAGACGCTTAATAAAATCAGCCACTTTTTTGTTTCGTGACGCGTATTCCGGGTAGAGTTCCAACATTTCTTCAGCGTGACGGTGTGCATGCTCAAAGTCACCGCACCGCAAGTGCGCTCTAGCTAATGCGAACTGATTTAATGCGCTGCCGGGCACTAAGCTTGCCGCTTTGCTCGCATATTCGAGCATTTTGCGCGAGTCGGTCCCGTTTTCCTCTTCGATCTCCGCGAGCAAGTTATAAGCGATATCGAATTCGTCGTTATATTTCAAAGCCATGTAACAATATTCGCGAGCTGTTTCATAATCTTTCTTTTTCGTATGAATCACTGCCATGTCATAGTATAGCTTTTCCGATGAAGGTATTGAATTCATAACATACTCCGCAATATTTCTGCTTTCCTGTAAATCCAGCTTGTCATAAAGCAGATAGTTGATTATGTTCGAATACACCCAGAAGTTGGAAGGGTCTGTCAGCAAGATACGCATAAACAGGTCGTACTGTTCGTCCGCAACTTTGACGCCTGTTAGTCTGTGAAAAAAAGAAATCTCATGGATTCTCTCGTTAGCGGATAGCCCCTTCATTGTTTCAGGTGGAAGCGGGATTTCCTTAAAAAACAGACGCTGTTTAAGCATCGAGTGGCCTATCTTGATATTGCGCAGATATTCGTATGCTGTTCTCGAAAACGCTATTTGGGAATGCTTGCCAAAGCGACTTGTTCCTTCGACGCGCTTTGCGTAGTTTATTGCGTAACCCTCTATATGCTCTTTGCCGTCGTAACGTTCGGCTAGAATCACGCGACCCAAGTTTATTCCGCATCCGAGTTCTGTGGGGCGCTGCTTGGCGCGTATGCGCTCAACGTTTGTTTCATAGCTTATCCACTTGTGTTTGGCATGAATTGCTATTCGCAAAGCTCCATAGATGAGCCGATCATGCTCGGAACGCATACTCAACGATAGCTCGTCGTATTCGGGGCTGTGCCACCCGCCTTTCTCCCTGATTTCCGCAAGTTTTGCCTGTGTCTCGACATCGCTTGGAACGTAGAAGAATACTTTGAGTTCGTCACCGGTTAACGACCATTCAGGTACTTGGTAACTCTCTCGAATCTCTGATAAGGCTTCGGACATGCTGCGTTGGTAGTCATTCAAGAGTTTGTCGTATTCCCAAATCGACAGGGAGTTTGATAGGTTCACGCTTCCTTGCAGGTCGACGAACAAAATCACAGCCGTGATTAGATTCGGCGGTTGAGATACGTGAAATTGAGATTCAGCCATAACACCTTATTCTAGCACTATCGCAAATAGTGATGTGAATGAAGTTCAGTGCCCGCGTCTTACCGTCAACAATAGTCAGCCTTTGCTATGTTTGTTTGTCAGAACCCAAACCAAACATATTCAAGTATGCAGTCACTGGTTGAATCGGTGTAAACGATGTTCGGTCTGCCCCTTGAATCGAGAGCGATACTTGTGCTCCAACCCAGCCTGCCACTGCTGTCAAGCTTAACTAACTGCCAAACTGCGCCATCGTAGTAAGCATACTTGAGATCTTCATTAGTTAGATCGTAATAACTGATGTGTGGTTTATCGCTTTCATCTAAAGCTAAGCTGGTAGAAGGTCCAACTTCTCCAAAACTGTCTATCACTGAAATCTGCCACGCAGAGCCGTCGTAGTTTGCATACTTGAGATCCATGTTAGTGTCGTCGTAATAACTGATATGTGGACGGATGTTCGAATCAAGCGCGATGGATGTGTATGAGCCGACGTTTACCTCGTTGTCAACAGTTTCCAGAGTCCAAGAACCGCCGTCAAAATAGGCGTACTTAAGGTCGGCACTGTTGCTGTCATAGTAGCTGATATGAGGCTTGTCGCTCGAATCGATTGCTATGTCTGGATACGTCCCAACATCTCCATTGCTGTCAACAACTTCAATCTGCCAAAGTGATCCGTCATAGGCAGCATATTTGAGATCACCATTCCCGATGTGTGTATAGCTGATATGCGGTCGGTCATTAGAGTCAACAGCTATGCTCGTTTGCTCTGCTCCTCCGCCACCAGTTAAATCTACCGTTTCAACCTGCCAATCCGATCCGTTAAAATATGCATGTTTCAGATCTCCGCTTCCCAAAACCGTATAGCTGATGTGCGGTTTACCCGATTTATCGAGAGCAATGCTCGTCGCTTCTCCGACGTTGCCGTCGCTGTCAACAGTAGTTGCCTGCCAAGTCGTTCCTATCTTGTGTGCATACTTCAGATCGGCGTTGTGAGAATCCAAATAGCTAACGTGAGGCCTGTTAAGCGAGTCGATTGCGATACCGCAGTACCAACCTACATTCTGCTCGGCGTCAGCAGTTTCGTAATGCCAATCGGATGGTGGAAGCACGGCGCCCGGAACTTCGCTCATGGTTGCTTCGACGTCGATTATGCCGCTTCCAATGCCAAGTGTGGGTGAAAGCGGTGTGACGTTAGAGGAGATTACATTGCGAATATCGTTGGGCGACATCGTCGGCGCGATCGCTCGTATCATTGCAACAAGACCTGCAACTTGCGCGCTTGCCATAGTCGTCCGAGAATAGCTCTTATAATCGCCTGCATTGTCTATGCTGGTGATTTGATAGCCCGGTGCCGCCACCGCAACACAAGAACCAAAGTTTGAAAAACTCGCCTTAGTATTATCCAAATCGGTTGCGCCGACAGTGAAGGATTCGGCGAAGCTTGCGGGGAAAATTAAGTCAGCGTTGGCATTGTAATCGCCAGCAGGGCAAACAACCGGTATGTTTTGTGCAACTGCAAATTGAATTGCACGATGAACAACCGTGCCGGGATTCGTATTAACAGCATTCGGCAGGTTGATAACCGCTGCGTTCTTAGAAACGGCGTAGTAAATCCCTTCGGCTATCGAACTTGCTGGCATGTACCAATTACCGTCAGAAGCTTCAAAACCAACTTTAATGACGAGGATTTCGGAATCAAATGCAACTCCGCTCATACCGATCCCGTTTTGCGCTGCCGCCGCAACTCCCGCGACCGCAGTTCCATGACCTTGAGTGTCAATGATATAACCGCTGTCAAACAAGCTGTCGGCTGCGTTAGGCTTGCCATCAATGTAAATACTGAATGGGCTTAGTTTGCCTTCAAACTCTGGATTCAGTGAGTCAACGCCTGTATCAATGAACGCAATAAGCGCTCCTTCGCCTCCACCAGCCGATCCGTCAGGCAGGCAGTAGTCCCAGCCGTTTTCCGCATTTATCGCAAACAGATTCCACTGCCCGTCTCTAAGAGGGTCCGGATTGGCGAAGCTGGGAGTGCGATCCATATCGGGGGCAGGTAGGATGTGATTGTTTTGCACGTCGTCCACTAAGCTATTCTCCGCGAGCGTCGTCATATCCGCCGCCAAGAGTTCGACATCGGTATTAGTAATAAGCTGCAGTCCATCGCCTTTTGATAATTTTCCCGCAACATGCGCGCCGATTCCGGTCGAATACACTGCGCTAATCATTCCACCCAACGTTGCGGATTCGTTGAAGTTCACAATCAGTTGGTCTCTTAGAAGTCCGATTTCCTCGTCTCTATCGGGTGTAACAAGGTTGAGCGGATCGGTATTCGGAGACCTCAACAGATTAAAAGGTTCGTAGTAAATCAGGTTTTCATTGCCATCGTATATTTCTTCAGCGCCAGATACGGGACGAACTTCATAATATCCAGCGTTTGTTCCGATATCGGGATCTGTCAGAACATACACGTTTGAGCGTTCACCAAACGTATATATGTCAACCGCACCGCCCGACTGTGATGGAGTCTTGAAAGCGGTGCTACCTACCAAAACAGGTGTTGCGCTAGGTGTATCTCTTCGATATACGTTGTAACCGTCAATGCGCGCGAGATAGTTGAAAGCGATTGGAGTTATATCGGCTATTCCTATTTCTTCGTCTCTATCGGTATCGACAACTTCGTCATAACCGTCTTCGATGCCGTCGTCGGCGCGATTCAAGTATCTAAGGGCAATCGGAGTGATGTCCGCAACGGTAACTTCACCGTCGCAGTCGGTGTCTCCCTCTAAGTGCGCTTCCCACATAATCTGCGCGCCGCCGTCGTTTCCCACCGTTGCAAGCGTTTTAACTCTGCCGCTATCCACTGACACTGTGGATGTATATTTCGTCTGCCCACGCTCTCCGATAAGACGGATAAATTCGGCGCGAAGTAGTTCGAATGTATCAGCATCCACGGCGGATGGAACGGGGTAATTTTCGGCATCGGCAATTATTGTTACGAGTTTCAGCTCGGTGGTGTCGGAGCCGAAATAAGGTTCAACGGTTTGACTCAATCGTGAATCTGTACCGATTCCACTTCTATCCACAATGCAAGATGCTGGCAAAAACAATGCGGCAGTAATCATGGCGGTAAGAAAGCAGATCGCCAACAATCGGTTTGTTTTGATCTCAAGTATGCCAAACTTCATCGCGCGTTTCCTCTCCGGGTTTTGCTAACCCCGCCTTGATTATACATAAAAGTGATTCAGTCGCAAAGCAAGAAAATGGAGACTACCCTAGCTATTTACTTTGTTTGAGAGATGTAACTTCAGAATCCGTGAGCTTTCGCACCTGCCCGGCGTAGAGTCCCACAAGACGAACGCCCCCCATTTCTACGCGCACGAGCCGTTTAACGACGTATTCTCTTGCTCCCAAAACGCGACGAATAAGTCGGTTTCTTCCTTCCGATACAACAATCGTATATGTGACGCTGTTCGGATGCTCTCGGTGTAACTCAATCGAATCAAATTTAGCCAAACCGTCCGATAGTTGAATTCCGTTTAGAAACGCTTCTAAGTCGTTATCCGGTATTGGTTTATCAACGCTGACTTGATAGCGTTTTTTTACTCCCGCAGAAGGATGCGTTAGCTTTGCCGCTAGTGCGCCATCGTTTGTCAATATCAGAAGCCCTTCGCTTCTCTTGTCCAATCTGCCTACCGGTTTCACGTTTTCTTTGACGCCGAGTTTTTTCATAAGGTCGGCGACGCACTCTCTGCCGCGCTCGTCCGCCATAGTTGTCACAACGCCCCGCGGTTTGTAAAGCGCATAATATGCAAACAAAAGCGGCTTGATTTGCGTGCCGTCAACTTCGATTCTATCTTGCGACAAATCAACTTGCGACGCAAGGTCGCTGATCGTCTTAGAATTCACTTTCACGCGCCCAGCCGTGACAAGTTCCTCCGCTTTTCGACGGCTGCCGAATCCGGAAAGCGCGAGCGCACGATTTATGCGCATTTTAGTATTAACAGAATCTACACTGCGGGAGCTTCCTTTGCGAGCAGTTTCACCTTTGCGGTTTATTGACTCGTTTTTATCTGTCTTGTATGTCATAATTTTTTTCTTAATATGCGCCTTTTCGCAAAAGAACTGCCGGCAAGGTTTGTAAGAGGATTCTTATATCGAGCGCAAGCGACCAGTTGTGAATGTAATAAGTATCCAATTCGACGCGTTGATCGTAGGTTAAATCGCTGCGACCGCTCACCTGCCAGAGTCCAGTCAGTCCGGGCGGTACGCTTAAAAACAGGCGAGACCAATGTCCATATTTTTCGAGTTCGTTTTCTACTATCGGACGAGGTCCGACGAGACTGATGTCACCGATCAATATATTAATAATCTGCGGCAATTCATCGAGACTAGTTTTGCGCAAAATTCGTCCCCAGTTTGTGATTCGAGGATCTTCTTCGGATTTGAATTTGTCGTCGAATCCGATCGGGAGAGGCACAGAATCAGCGTTACGAATCATTGTGCGAAATTTGAGCGTACGTATCGTTCGACCGTTGCGTCCGAGTCGTTTGTGCGAAAAGAAAACGGGCGTTCCCTGAAAAATGAGTGAAAAAAGTGCCAGAAGCGCTATCACAGGCAACCAAAGCGGAGCCGCGAGTATAACGATTGTTAAATCGAACAACCGCTTCTTAGCGCGTACCCAAGCGAGTTCCTCGCGCGTAGTCAAGCGCAAAATCGGCACGCCTTCCAGCATACGCACAGTCGAAGGCAGCCCGGAAACTGCGGACCGCTCCGATGGAAGTAAGCAGTCAACACCCAATCTATCGCATTCGCCAATAACGACTGCAAGTTCGGACTCGCTCAAACCGCCTGAAATTAGAATCACAGGCGCAGGAAATGCGTCTTTTATTAGGTGTCGAACGGCGGCAATCAGAGTATTCCCGTTAGATTGATTTAGCGTAACTCGTTCCTTGATTTTCATACCGAGCGTGATGTTACGCTCAATGCGTCGCACTAATAAATCTCCAAGCGGGCTTTCGCCGATAACGATTACCGGTCGGACAGCGAAACCCGCTTTGTAAAACGCGTATCTGATATGTCTTAAAGCTAAGCGAATCAGCAATGAGGCGAGAAACGCAAGAAGCATAATCAAAAGGAGAGTTACGCGGCTGGAAGGAAAGTCTCGATTAAAGAAACTCAACAGCACAATCAGAAAGAAACTCTGCAGCTGCGCATTGAGTAGCGCGCCTATCTCTTCACTAACGGAGACAGTGATTTTCTGGTAATACAAACCGTGTGAAAGATGCAGTATGACAATTAACGGAGTCGCAATCGCGCCCATCAACATATAACGCAACAGTGGAACCGATTCTATAGGAGTTGGCAGAATCGAAGTTTGAAACCTAATGAGGTGCGCAAAAGCAAACGCTCCGAATATGACCGCAGCTTCAAGAATCAAATGAAACCAAGATACCTTAAGGCTCTCGTCCGCAATGTCGAAATTTGGGATCGATTTGAAAGAACTTGTGGACTCGTCCGAGACCGACGATCCACTCGATTTGATGTTGTTGGACACGTTCAGATTCTACCAAATATTAGCGAAAAAAAAGGGCGAGGTTACCCCCGCCCTTAGATTGACTAACAACAAAGGTCTAATAGAGCGATGCGTATTTTAGAGCGGTCGTTGCGGATGTACCGTACTGCTGATAAGAAATATGAGGAGCGTTGTCCGGACCGAATCTGATGCAAGTATATCTGCCAACGTTGTTGTTGCCTACGCCGCCGTTGTCGACAACTTCGGTCTGCCACGTTCCAACCTTCTTGGCTATGTAAAGCTCTTTAGCATCGCTGTTTTGGAAACTGATCCAAGGAGTGTCGTCCGGAGCAAAGGTCAACGAGCAATACGCTCCGACATCGTCGTTGCCTGTCCAGACGCCTTCCTGCGCTCCCCATGTAGTGCCGTTCGCTTTCACATATTTCAAGTCGCCGTCGGCTAGGTCCGAGTCGTAGTCGAGCCAAGCCAATCCAATGTTTCCTGCTGAATCAACAGCCATCGTGAAATTACTGGCATCCTTTCTGCAGTTACCGGCGGACACCTGATTCCAACTTGAACCCGACCACCAGAATGTTTTTATGTTCGTCTCGCCTGAAACTCTCACCGCGAAAACCGGATTGCCGTTTGACAGAACCATGTTTGTGGTTTCACATGTTAAAGGCGAGTTTTCACCCATCGGAACTGTGTAAACTGTTTGAGCTGACCAACTTGAGCCGCTCCACAAGAGCGAGCGAACTTCGGTTGGTGTTGTCTGCCCTCTTGAACGCCAATGTCCGAGATGTCCAGTTCCTGACGTTGTATATTGCAATGCAATGTTGTAACCGCAGTTATGAATACCTGATCCGTCGCCTTCCGCCAACGAGGTCTGCCAAGCCGATCCTGTCCAGCGCGCGTAGTACAAGTCGTAAAGAACTTCGGCAGCGCCGTTGTTTTGGAACTGGTAAGCTATAACAGGGTTTCCTGTTGTGTTATGATCGAGCGCGATGGATGGATTGAATCCAGTGTATCCGCCGTCGCCGTTGTCAACCACGACTTTATCCCATCCAGTACCGCCCTTTTTGGCAACCTTCAGTCCGCGATTGCCCGATGCGAGGTTATGAACATATGCAATCATCGGTTCACCTGTTTCGAGGAACGTCAAGCTTGTTCCAACGCCTGTAATCACGCCGCTTTCAATGACTTCTATCACCCAGCCGCCGCCCACAGGAGTGACGTTAAGCGTGAAGTTAAAATCGTAATCGCCTAATCCGTTAGAAACCGAAAGAACTGCAGGATAACCGCCGCCATCGCCTAACGTAATTGTTGGATTAACTTGAGACGAAGTGTTTGGTGTAGCTCCACCGCCGAAATTCCAGTCGTAGGAAATCGGCGCTGCTCCTGTAACAACTGCGGCAATCGAAATAACCTGCCCTTCTTGTCCGCCTGTCGGCGTCACGCTGTGTACAAAGGGCGGAAGGTCTTTATAGTTGACCGTAAATTGGAAGTCGTAACTGTCGGTGCCCCATGCGCTAGAAACGGCAAGGTTGCAGTTGTACGTGTTGTTGAAACGGGTAAGCCGAACGGTAGGCGAAGCTTGTGTCGAAGTTGAAGGCGATGCTGCGTTGTTGAATGTCCAAGCGTAGGTAAATGGACCGTCGCCTTCAATCGTTGCCGAAATGGTAACTTCGTCGTCCATATCGCCGGAGGTGGGTGAGACGCCTGTGATATTCGGCGGCAATCCATTGACTGTCAGTGTGAAGTCATGAACGTCCGTGCCAAACGCGTTCGTTACGGAAAGCGAAGCGTCATAGTTGCCCATCGCACCAAGCGTGATCGTAGGGCTGACTGCCGATGATGTGTTAGGTGTTGCGCCGCCGCCGAAATTCCACGAATAATCCGTGAACGGCGGCTTGCCTGTGATAGTTGCGACAGGCGTTATGTCCGTTCCTGTTACTCCGCTAATCGGTGTAATGTCGGTCACATTTGGTGCTTGGCTCAACACATCGAGCGTGAAGTCAAGCGAATCCGAACCAAATTCGTTAGTCACGGTGACTGAAGCGTTGTAGGGTCCAGCGGTGTTTGAAAGAGCCACAGTCGGGCTTTCGTCGGTCGAAGTGTTGGGAGTTGCGCCGCCGCCGAAACTCCAAGAATATGTAAATGGAGCTTCGCCCGATGTTAGGCTGACCGTAAAAGTAGCGTCCTCGCCTTGATAACCAGACATCGGGTCAACGCTGTTGATTATCGGTGTGCCGGGATTGCCTACCGCATAACGCTCGAACGAGAAGAATCTCGGCGGGTCGTTGTTGTCTTTGACGGCGAACCAGTAAAGGCCTTCGTCGGTAGGAATCACAGTGTTGGGAAGTCTGATGCCTACAAACCCAAAACGCGGCTGTGGGTAGTCGTTGTTGACAAAAAGTTCAGGTTGCCCCGAAGTCTGCCAGTCGAAACTAGTTGTCACCGCTTTATACGCGTTGGTTGTGAACATCGTTGACGACCATTGCGGGTCAGGTTCGGATGTGAAAATGCCGGCTTGAATGCTGTATTCGTTCAAATAGTTGGTTGCGATAGGGGTAATGTCGGGAATGCCAACTTCTCCCGATCCGTCTCCGTCAATGAAAGGCACTAAATCTTTAAACTCGCCTTCCAATGTTTGGAGATAGTTCACAGCGATTGGCGTAATGTCAGGTACGCCTACCTCTCCATTCAAATCGTAATCGCCAGTGTTCGTGTATCGCCAGCCAAACGTCGTTGTATTGTTGCCGTTGTCCACCACGAACAAATCAAGCGGAGGAGCTTCCGGCGTTGAGGTTTGTTTTGGAGCGCGCGCCGCTTCCTCAAGCGCTTCAATGAACTTTTCCTTCAGAAGTTCGAAAAGAGCTTTGTTGACGCCTTCTGGAGGCACATACTCGGACAGCTCTTTTTTTGCCGTATCGACTTTTGTTGAAGACACTAAGCTTGTGTCAGTACGGTCGGACAACGCTTGATTGCTCAAGCCCTTACCCTTGCCGCATGCTGTAAAGCCGATAACGACGACAAAAACGAAAACCGCAAAAATCAGAATTCGGTCTCTCATATCGCCACCAATGATAATTAAGATAACTTCAAACACGACATTATAACGCGCGAATCACACAATTGGAATATTCTTAACAAAATTAAATGTATAGATTGAAAAAAATAAAGCGAATATCGCCTTCAACGCGCCTGTTTGAGTTAGCAAGCGTTGAACCGTATGATATATTTACTCGTCTTTTAGTTAGACGCGCATACCTTGCGCGCTCGTTTGATTATGGCTTGGATAAAAGGAATACGCTTTTTAGGCGATGGAGCAAACGGCGGCGACTCCGACGATAAAACGCGCATTGACGCTGATAGACACATCGCTCCTGACGCGCTAAACGAAGATTTAGAAAACGGCGAATTGGAACGCACGTCAGTAATCGTACCCGGTTCTTATTCCGAGGACGCGCCGCCGTCGTTTAACGGCAAAAAGACGCTTGAAGCACGCGATGTAGTTAAAACTTATCGCGGACGCAACGTCGTTAACCACGTTGATGTGTATGTAAACACGGGTGAAACTGTCGGACTGCTCGGACCTAACGGTGCCGGTAAGACGACGACCTTCTACATGACCATCGGGCTTATCACTCCAAACAGCGGAAAAATATTCCTTAACGGGCGCGATATCACGCGCGTTCCTATATACAAACGCGCACGTATGGGAATCGGCTACCTGTCGCAGGAATCGAGCGTCTTCAAGAAGTTGACCGTCGAGGAGAACATCCTGCTCGTGTGGGAAGCAATCGGCATGCCGGCACGCGAGCAGAAAAAAAAGCTAAACGATCTACTCGAAGAATTCAACATCGGACATATCCGTAAAAGCAAAGCATACGTCCTGTCCGGCGGCGAGCGGCGGCGAACCGAAGTGGCGCGTGCGCTTGCGGGCAACCCCGACTTCCTGCTTCTCGACGAGCCGTTCACGGGCATCGACCCGATAACCATTGAAAGCCTCAAGGACATAATCAGCCACCTGCGCGAGAAAGGTCTGGGCGTACTCATAACCGACCACAACGTGCGTGAAACGCTCGACATTTGCGACCGCGCATACGTGCTTCTCGACGGACAGGTTCTAGTCAAAGGCACACCGCAGGAAATCGCCGAAAACGAACTCGCCCGCAAGTACTTCCTCGGCGAACGCTTCAAACTCGACAGCTTCGACAGCGAGCGCGTCAAGAAGATCATCGAAGAAGAAATGACGGGGTAGTAAAGCAGAGTTTGTTTATCACATCGAAAGGCGAGAACCCGCCGCTGAAACGCAGCGAAGTCGTTTAACAAAAAATCGCGATTTAGCATAGAAAGATTCGGAGTCTTGCAAAGTGTTGCATTTATTTACAACGACGATGTTGTGTCAACTGTCAAGGATTTATACACGATCTAAGCGCGACACTGTCAAGTTCAAAATCGACACTCACAATTCCTTATTAACTCCAATAAATGCTATCATTGACCCGCGTTTCGGCGCGGGAGAATCATGAGCATTGCGTCGCACATTCTGGATTTTTACGATGTGGACTACGATAAAGTCCGCAAGGAGTCGTTTCCGCCGCAAGTTCGTCAGGTTATTGACCTAGTGAACCGCAAAGTAGCCGCTCAATCCTCGCTCGAAGATGTAATGAACTTTCTCTTTGACGTAACAAGAGAGATAAATCCAAGCGATCGCATCGGATTGGCGTTCGTTGAAGAAGAAGGCGAGCGCGTCGTTTCTCGATTCGTGCGCGCAAATTATCGCCAGATTTTATTGGGCGAGGGTTACACTGAAGATATTCGTAGAAGCACGCTCAAACAGGTTATCGCCGACAAAAAAGTAAGAGTAATCCACGATTTAATCCGCTATCTCAATCAAAATCCCGACAGCAAATGCACTCGAATTCTATTGGAAGAAGGCGTTCGCAGTTCGATGACCTGTCCGCTAATCGTTGAAGGCAGAACAGTCGCGCTTTTATTTAGAAGTTCGCGTGTGCCAAGCGCATTCGACGAACGCGCTGTTAAGCAGCATATGGCAATCGCCGAAAGATTGAGTCAAGCCGTAGATAAAGCGTATCGAATGGAACAACTGGAGCAGGCGAGCAAATCGTACATGGAAATGCTCGGATTTGTCAGTCACGAGCTGAAAAGCCCGCTTGCGTCAATCGTAATGGACGGCAATCTTCTAACCGAAGGTTATCTTGGAGATTTGGACGACAAGCAGCTGCCTAAAATAAAAAACATGGTTGCGCGTGCGGAGTATCTCCTCGACCTAGTGCGCGAATATCTCGACTTAGCCCGCATCGAAGGCGGAAAACTTCGGCTTCACGTCAAACGCGAAATCGATCTATTCAAGGATGTAATAGACCCTGCAATCGAAGTTGCGATGCACGATGCCGAGCAGAAACGTATGAAGTTGCATATACACTATTCTTCAAAGCCGTTGAAAGTCGAACTTGATCCCGATTTGATTAAAATTGTAGTAGTAAACTTACTCACGAATGCCGTGAAGTACGGTTTCGATTACGGAGACATTCTCATACTTGTTAGACTTGATAATGACGAACTGACGGTTTCCGTAAAAAACGAGGGCTTTGGTTTTTCGGAACCGCAGAAATCGCTTCTATTCCGCAAGTTTTCGAGGTTGTCAACTTCAACGCTTCACAACAAACGCTCGACAGGCATCGGTCTTTTCACATGTTGGCGTATCATAAGACTGCACGGCGGAATAATCGAAGCGGATTCGCAGCTCGGACAGTGGGCGGAGTTCACTTTCAGGATTCCGCAGCCGTTATCGCTAAACGGGATGACTACGGATATAAATAACAAACGAAAAGACTGAACCTAACCGCTCGTTTATCGGGTAAAAGAACCTGTGTTAAAACTTATCATCGACGAAACTAAAATCGAACGTGCGCTTGCCGCTTCGTCAACGATGGACGCTGCGCGTGTGCGCGAGATTTTTGCGCGCGCTCTAGAACTTAAAGGATTGACCGCGGACGACGTAGCGGCTCTGGCGCGTGTGAGCGATCCGGAACTGCTTGCCGAGATGTTTGAAACGGCGCGCAAGGTGAAAAACGAGATTTACGGCTTTCGAGTCGTGATTTTCGCTCCGCTCTACGTCAGTAATATGTGTAAGAACGACTGCACATACTGCGCGTTTCGCGTTCGCAACAAAAGTGTAATCCGACGAGCGCTTTCGATGGAAGAAATTGAAGACGAGACGCGCGCGCTTATCAATCAAGGCCATAAACGCGTTTTGCTTGTCGCCGGTGAGTCGTATCCTCAACGTGGATTTGCGTACATAATTAATGCAATTGACGCAATATATAACGTCAAGGTTGGTAACGGCGAGATACGGCGTATCAACGTGAATATCGCTCCGCTCGACATAGACGAATTCCGCGAACTTAAAAACGCCAAAATTGGAACATATCAACTGTTTCAGGAAACCTACCACCGCGAAACTTACTCTCGCGTTCACCTTGCCGGTCCAAAGACCGATTTCGATTGGCGCGTTGACGCGATGGACAGGGCGATGCAAGCGGGTATAGACGACGTTGGCATAGGTGTGCTTTTCGGGCTTTTCGATTGGCGGTTCGAAATTCTTGCACTGATGCAGCATATCGCGCACCTCGAACGCGAATTCGGTTGTGGCCCTCACACGATAAGTGTGCCACGCCTCGAACCGGCGTCGGGAAGCGACGTTGCCGCGCATCCGCCTCATCCTGTTGGAGATGTGGACTTTCGCAAGATTGTGGCGATTCTAAGAATGGCTGTGCCTTATACCGGCATCATAATGAGTACGCGTGAGACATCGCGAATTCGCCGTGAGACGTTTGCGCTTGGCGTTAGTCAGATTAGCGCGGGAAGCCGCACAAATCCCGGTGGTTATGTGCACGATCAGACTGTTGACGAAGCTTGCGAGCAATTCAGCTTAGGCGACCATCGCCCGCTTGACGAAGTTATACGTGACGTATGCGAACTCGGTTACATTCCTAGTTTCTGCACGGCATGTTACAGACTCGGGCGCACCGGTCAGGATTTTATGGATCTCGCGAAGCCGGGCGAGATAAAGCTTCACTGCGACCCGAACGCACTTTCAACGCTAATGGAATATCTAATCGATTACGCTTCGGATGAAACGCGTGAGTCAGGCGAGAGAGTGATTGCGGATTCGTTGAACCGTATGTCAGAGGTCGAACGCCATCGCTCCGAACACATGCTCGCACGTGTGCGAGTAGGTAAAAGGGACGTGTTTTGTTAGGGTATAATTTCCGTTTTACTTTGTGTGGTGACTTGTTTTGGAAGAGAAGAAAGACTTCGATTGCGTCGAGATGAAGAATCAGGCGCAGGCGCAAATTTACGAAATCATCAAAGGCATGACCATCGAAGAGCAGCTTGAATACTGGCGGAAGCGATCTGTAGAATTAAAGGAACTTAAAGATAGAAAGAAACAGGAACCAAGCGAATGACACAGAATCGGCATTCATGAGTTAGTATGTTTGCTTTACTGATCATTGTGTTTCAAACGAGTATCAAATGAGCGAAACTAACGAAATTCCAAGTCTGCCCGTTGCGTCGCAGGTTAGTACCGCCACTAGAAGCGATGGGTCAGCGCCAACAACGTATCGCATTGAACATGATTTTCTTGGCGAGATGGCGATACCATCTGATGCGTTTTACGGAATACACACGATGCGTGCAATAGATAACTTCCCGCTGACTGGGCGTCCATGCCATCCGGAGCTGATAAAAGCGTACGGGTTCGTCAAGCTTGCGTGCGCACAGACGAACCGCGCACTCGGAGTGTGGGAAGGCGACGACGCAAAAGCGAATGCAATCGAGCAGGCGTGCGGAGAAATGTCGCGTGGCGAACTTGACCGGCATATCGTTGTGGAACTTATTCAGGGTGGCGCGGGGACGTCACTCAACATGAACGTGAACGAAGTACTCGCCAACCGCGCGCTGGAAATCCTTGGCGAGCCGATGGGTTCATACGACCGTGTTTCGCCGCTCGACGATGTGAATATGCATCAGTCAACGAACGACACCTATCCGACGGCGCTTAAACTTGCGGCGATTCGGCTTCTGCGTAAACTCGAAGAGGAGGTTGTGACGCTGCAGGAATCGTTTCAGATAAAAGAGAACGAGTTCGCAAACGTCATAAAAATCGGACGCACGCAGCTTCAGGATGCGGTTATTACGACGCTTGGGCGCGAGATGGGAGCGTACGCAGAGGCATTCGGGCGCGACCGCTGGCGCATTTATAAGTGTGAAGAGCGTCTGCGGGTAGTCAATCTTGGCGGTACAGCGATAGGCACGGGGATAGCCGCGCCGCGTCAGTATATTTTCCGCGTCGTTGACCGCCTGCGCGACCTCACAGGCATTGGTTTTGCGCGCTCGGAAAACCTTGTCGATACGACGCAGAACGCAGACGTGTTCGTCGAAGTCAGCGGGATTCTGAAAGCCTGCGCGGCGACGCTTCTGAAAATATGCACCGATCTTCGGCTAATGTCGAGCGGTCCGGAGGCGGGTCTTGGTGAGATTCGTCTGCCACAGCGTCAGGCTGGTTCGAGCATTATGCCCGGCAAGGTGAACCCCGTCATTCCCGAAGCGGCGAGTCAGGTTGCGATGCTAGTTATGGGGCATGACATTGCGCTTACTATGGCGTGCGGGATGGGCAACCTCGAGCTAAATGCGTTTCTGCCGATAGTTGCCGCCTGCCTGCTCGAATCGATTGAGCTTCTCGGTAAAGGGTGCGACATACTGCGGATTCACTGCGTCGAAGGCATCGAGGCGAACGTTGAACGCTGCCGCTCGAAGGTGCTTAACTCAACCGCTCTAGTGACAGCGCTTGTCCCCGCACTCGGCTATAAAGGCGCGTCGCATGTAAGCGAAGTCGCAACGAAAACCGGCAAGTCGATTCGAGACGTCGTTCTCGAAGAAGGCTTGCTGACCATCGAAAAATTCGAAGAACTGATAAGCCCCGAATCCGCAATGATGCTTGGCAGCCCGGAGTATAAGAAGAGGGAGTGAGAGTGATGGAATTTGTTTTTTTATTAAAAAAGCGGTGGCGTGAATCCTTTGTTTTTAATCCATTCAATTGTCATGTTATAAAGTTTTTCTGCTGTAATCACTAATTCCGATAATTCGCTTTTCGATACGTGAAGACTTCCTCATAAAGAGCTTTGTTTCTCTTTCTTCGAACAGTTTGCAGGTAGTCCGCTGTTTTATCTTCAAGTTCCAAAGTAAATCGAAGGCTATCCATTGATAATAAATGGTGACCATCTCTCTTTCTTACCCTTAATGAAAGAGCCTTCAAACATATAGTTGCGCATGCGAGAATCGCGTTGTATGCCTGCTCGTAACGTGCGTCGGTATGTACTGTTTCATTGCGTGCATCATCGAGCCGTCTTAGAGCAAACTCGACAAGTTTCTTTATCTCATTCTTTGTCGGCGACTTCCTATCCAACAAACCGCTCTCGATCAGCTCTTCCAAACCCATATCGATCACCTACAAGACAATGCGATCCGACGAAGCAATTCCGTGAATAAATGAGTTCTCGTCCCTAATCTCCGTATCGTACTCCGCCGGAGTATAGATTATAGCGTTGACTTCCCGCTGAAGAATGCTCTCTGTTATACTAAGAACATGTGAGAACTCCAAAGATGGAGATTCGCTGACTATTAAAAGGTCTATATCGCTGTGCGTTTGAAAGTCGCCAGTTGCATAGCTGCCAAAAATGTAAGCAAGATCGAATTTGAGTCCGCTGTCGAGCAGCGCTTTGCGAATGATATCGGCTATGCCTTCCGTCTTCACAATCAACATCTTTATTTCGTTGTAAACGGGCGCATTCGCGTCGAGAGAATAGACAACTTGATTCCCGTACTTTTTGCACGTGAGTAGTCCAACCGATTCCAGATTTCGACATTCCCGCTGGACACCTTTAACGTCCATACCGATTCTGCGCGCAAGTTCTCGAAGGTGAACCAACTCGCCTTCCGACCGTACAAGTTCGCAGAGTATCCGTCGCCTCGCATCGGGAAACAGCGCTTTAAGAACTGATATTGTAGGCATAACATCTACAATTGTAGAATAGATACCAACATTATGCAAGTCGATTCGCGATGTCGTTCTCGAAGAAGGCTTGCTGACTGTCGAAAATTCGAAGAACTGATAAGCCCCGAATCCGCTGTGATGCTCGGAAGCCCGGAGTATAGGAAGAGGGAGTGAGGGGGGAGAAACCAGCAAGGCGATTAGCGTTTACGTGCTGCGACGCTCAAAAAAAATAACGCGCTCACGCGTTCCCGTGCGATGGTGTATTATTGCAACGAATAGGCTTGTAACGCGGTTCGGTCGTTTACGCGTCTATGCATTCTACGATATGTCGGAAAACGAATATAAAAACGGATTTGAAACGGCGCCGTCGCGCATGGACGCGCTGATTGTGTGTGCGTTCGCCCGCTCGCGCCCGAAATCACGTTTGGCTTCGCCGATTCCATCGGACGCAAAGGTTTACACAGTTGTATCGCGAGGCGATGCGGATTACAGCGACGACGACGGGACAAGCGCATCTACGGACGGCAAGCAGAAACGGAGCGATCTCGACCGCACTTGGATGACGGCGGAGTTCGAAGAGCTTGCTCGCGGCGCGGGATTCACAGCGGTGGACACAATCGTGCTCACTCACGGGCGCATCAACCCGGCGACTTATCTCGGCAAGGGACAACTAGAACAAATCAAGGCGGCAATTGACGAACTCAAACCCGAATTCGTGCTCGTCAACCTAAACCTTTCGCCCGTCCACCAGCGAAACTGGCGCGAACATCTCGGAATAATGGTGCTGTCGCGCCCCGACGTAATATTCGACATATTCGAGCGTAATGCACACTCCGCCGATGGCAAACTTCAGGTCGAGCTTGCGCGTAGGCGCTATGATTTACCGCGCATAATGCAGATTTTCGAAGCGCAGTCCGGCGCACGCGGCGGCATCGGCATGCGCGGCGCCGGCGAAAAACTCCACCTAAAAACGAAAGCCGAAATCCGCGAACGCATACACAAACTCGAAAAACGCCTCGATAAAGTCGAACGCGACCGCCGCCTGCGCCGCGCCCAGCGATCTCGATCGCCAATCCCCACAGTCGCGCTTGTCGGCTATACGAATGCGGGTAAGTCGAGCCTCTTGAACGCGCTCACGGGCGCGCACGCGCTCGTTGACGACCGCTATTTCGCCACGCTTGACCCAACCGTCCGCCGTCTCACACTCCCCGGCGGCACGCAGATTCTTGTAGGCGACACAGTCGGCTTCATCGACGACCTGCCTAAGGAATTGCTCGCGGCATTCAAGGCGACGCTCGAAGAACTCGAACTCGCCGACCTCATCGTGCACGTGGTTGACTTATCGCGCCCCGACGTCGCCGATACCGTGCGCTCGGTGCTTGCGATTCTCGACAGCCTTCGCCTCTCAAACATCCCTCGTGTGACGCTGCTCAACAAAGCGGACGCCGTCGCCGACCCTTACGCCGCGCATACGCTTCTCGAATCGCTGCGCCCCGCTGTCCTCGTTAGCGCTCGCACGAAACTTGGCATCGTTGACGCAATGCGCCTGATTGAACTGGAATTGGTATAGGAGTGTTACCACAGAGCGCGCCGAGTCACAGAGAGGATTGTTAGATAACGCAGGGTATGCGTCCCGCATACCATCCGAAATGGTCGACGAGACGTCGACCCTGCGTGGCGCCGAAATCTCTGCGACTTGGCCGTGAATCTTCCAGCCTGCGTCCGTGGGGTGGTATAATGGGGGAGTCCGTGAAAAATGGGAGTTCGAGATGTCCGATAACGATTTGACAAACTTAATCGGGGTCGCCAAAGGCGATTTTATTCAGCCGCCGGATATTCCGGACAAGGACGAGGCGAGAGACGCCTTGCCGGAACAGGAAGATTTCTGGCGACCCCCAACACGATTCGGCTCGATACCTGTTGAAAAAGAACCGCTAGGATGGGACAGGCGTCGTGGATTCCGCAAACTGTTTCCGCTTGTTTCACTTCCTACGCAGGTTGTCGAACGTGTTTCATTCGGACATCCTACACTTCAACCTAACCGTCTTTTCTGGGGCGACAACTTGCACGTAATGCGTCAGCTACCAAGCGAGAGCATTGACCTTATCTACATAGACCCGCCGTTCTTTTCTGGCAGGCAATATAACGTTATTTTTGGCGACCAGAATGAGCTTCGTTCATTCAGCGATATTTGGGAAGGCGGTATGCCCGGGTATCTTATCTGGCTCAATGCCCGCTTGTATGAAATGAAGCGTTTGCTAAAAAAGACAGGTAGTATATATGTGCACTGTGATTGGCATGCTAGTCACTATATAAAAGTGGAGATGGATAAAATTTTCGGGAACGAAAATTTTAGAAATGAGATTATCTGGTCATATCCTGGAAGAGAAATGCACATTTCAGCTAAATTCAACTGCAAACATGATGTTATATTGTTTTATGTAAAAACAAATAAAACACGGATATTTATGGAACAAGTATCGATTCCGTATGATAGAGAAACCAGATTGAAAGGATTAAGGCGAAAAGTACACACAGATGAAAACGGGCAGGAATGGGTTTGGGAAACCAGAGGACAAGCAAAAGGGCAAGAACCTTATAAAAGATATGTTGATGAGATAATTTCTCAAGGGCAAGCATTGAATGATGTTTGGAATGATATTCAATTTCTGCGTGGCAATCATCCTGAAAGGGTTGGGTATCCGACACAGAAACCTTCTGATTTATTAGAACGTATTATTAAAGCATCTACAAAGGAGGGCGATCTTGTTGCTGATTTTTTCTGTGGGGGCGGGACAACACCTTCTGTGGCTCAAGCCATAAACAGAACATGGATTGCATGTGATCAATCCAGAGTA
>CAZRQJ010000003.1:6562-7512 GCA_964602075.1 uncultured Planctomycetia bacterium | reverse complement strand
GTTGCTGTTACCGCAGATCGTATCTCTACATTGGTGGAGGAGCAAACTGGTCGGATATTTCCTGTTCCAGACTTTACTATCGAACACTGGGGTGTTTACGAAGCTGGAAGGTTATCGCAAGCACCACCGGAACAATTTCGGGGATTCGTGATAAGAGCGTTCGGAGCTACGATTAACAGCGAAGAAAATGGTATTCACGGTTATAAGGGAGCTGTTCCGGTTTGGGTGGGTGAACCGAGTCAGAAATCTCAAGTATCAGCAAGAGAAGTAGAGAACTTTGCGAACGCAGTAAGAAAGACGCTTCGTTACCAGCAAGATAACCTTAGAGATGGTATAATGCTGGCATGGGCGTTTCGACCGGACGCGATGGAAGCCGCCGACAAACTAAGAAGAATGCAAAATACGGATTTGAACTTCATTCAATTGGATATGATTCGTATAGATTCGCCGCGATTCAGGGAGCATGTTACATCGCTAAGCACAGAGAATGCCGATTACGCTAACTTTCTAACTTTCGTTCAACCTCCGATAGTTGAAGTAGGGTTGAAACGAATATCTCATTTGCAGTATAAATTCGACGTAAGCGAAAGCGTTGTTATGAATTCCGGAGCGAAAATAGTAAACGTTCAGTGGGATTTCAAATATGAAAAGCGTTTTACAAGCACAGCAGGCTATTCATTTACTCGAACAGCAAAGAAAGAGCCGATGCTTCAAGCTGAATATACATTTCCATATGCAGGTAAACATATAATCGCCTGCAAAATCCAAGACGATATGGGCGGCGAAGGTATGTGGGTAAGCGAAATAGAGGTAAACTAGCGCCGTGTTTAACGAGTTTTCAAAGTTTGAACAGGCTTTCGCCGATTGGCGGCGTGACGGCTATCGCGGCGTAAAAACGGAAACGTATCAGTATATCGATTTCTTGAGTGACCCGCTAAACGATCAAGAAC
>CAZRQJ010000003.1:0-6549 GCA_964602075.1 uncultured Planctomycetia bacterium | reverse complement strand
AGTGGGATTCGTTCTTACGAGTAATATATTGCCACGAAGTACTTGGCAGAAAAGAAATCGGCAGTAGTGGATTGTTGCTGAATATCGTTACAGGCGGCGGAAAAACGGCGATTATTGCCGCAGTTATTGCATGGTTGAGGATTGCTCATAACGTTGACAGATTCGTTATGTTGTGCCCGAACCTGATTGTGCGGGATAGACTTGAAGATGACTTCAAAGGCGGAAAGGTCTTTGTTGATAGAGATCTGATTCCTAGCTGGGCGGGATTTCCGAAGGATGAATTTGAGTTAACAACGCTTGGCGGGAATAAGGAAACGGGCTGGTCAAGTTTATTAGGCTCTAAAGTAGTTCTAGGTAATATTCACCAGTTCTATCAAAGCAATAAATCGGGACAGAGCAATCTGTCAGCGTTGATGACTGGACCGGATTTCGCAGTCTTCAACGACGAAGCTCATAACTCGCCTGCACCTGAATATGAGGAAACACTAAGAACGATGCGAGACAAAATCGTTTTTAGAATGGATACTACTGCTACACCCGATAGGGCAGATAACCGTAATCCAGACAGCGATATGATTTGCGAATACGGGATTCATGACGCTTTATCGGATGGAGTTATAACGACTCCGGTCGTGTACCAACCGGATATTAAAACCGTTCAGTTAACTTACACAGACGCAAAAACAGGTGAACGGCGGTCAGTTGAGGAAATAGACTGGGCAGAAGTTGACAGGTTGGGATTATCCGCTACTCAATGGGTCACGGACGACGAACCGATGCGTCAGCAAATGGCGATAGCTTTAAGACGTTTGCAGGAGCAGGAGACGCGGGCAAAAAAGCGATATCAGCCAATCTTATTCGTTGTTGCAGTTTGTAAAGCCGACGCAGAAAGAGCTTATCTAACTTTAAAGAATTTTTTCAAAACAAAGACTTTAATTGTTACAGAAGATAGTCCAGAGCAAGACAGAGAAAAAGCGAGAGTATTAGGAAAAGAAAAGAAAACAAACGATCCATATAAAGCAGTTGTAAGCGTTTTAATGCTTCGTGAAGGATGGGACGTTCCGGAAGTTGGGGTGATTTTGCTTCTTCGTAAGTTTTCCAGCAAAGTTTACGGGCAACAGGTAGTCGGTCGTGGATTACGACGAGTTCGAGGCAAAGGAATTTCAAATGACGAGCCGCAAATATGCGCAATAGTCGATCATCCGAAACTTGAACATCAGTGGTTATGGGAATTGTTTGGAAGCAAGATTCGTGAAAATGTCAAGATAGATGATTTATTCGATGAAACAGAGGATTTACCACCGAAACCGCCTAAACAGGAATTGGTGAAACCAGAGAACATCATCGAAGTGCCATCGCCCGATACTTCGATTGTCGACGATAGTGATTTCGATATAGGTGTGATTGCTGGTCCACCGGAACCAGTCGCTAACTGGAAAGAAGTATTGTCCAGCTTTGTTTATGACACAACGGTTCTCGAAATCACAAAGATTGAAATTGACAGTGTTAGAGGTAAAGAGCTTGGAGAGAGCGGTTGGAAGACGGTTCATGCCGCTCCTTATATAGGGGATATTGAAGCGGAAAACGGATTAGAGCTTAGCGATGAGCAGTTTCGCGATGCAATCAAAGAATCGCTATTAAAAATGGCTAGCGATTTGACGATTAGCGCTGGATATGCGTCCGGATTTGCGGGTGATGTCTATAAGGCATTGATCGCTCATGTGCGCGAGAAATTTCTTGACGGAATGTCGCTAGGTTTAGCTGAAAGAAATGAACTTAAGTATGCGTTCAAGATGATGCCAAAAGTTCTTGAAAAGGTAACAGGTGTTCCGGGCTTAATCGCGGGGGTGATTGAATATGCAAGTCAGTAAACATGGAACGTACTTGAATCCGCTCAAAAGCCCGTACAATTATGAAAAATTCGACAGCGATCTTGAACGCAAAATGATGCTAAGACTGGAAAAGGATGTGACCGTCGTCAAGTGGATGAAGCGGCATGGCATTACAATCCCTTGGATTGACGGGCAGAAGCATCAGAGGCGATACAAACCGGATTTTCTTGTTGAATACGATGACGGTCGCCGTGTGATTATCGAAGTTAAAGACCCGTCAAGAATTGATTCAGACGATGTACAACGTAAACGCAAAGCCGCTGAACTGTGGTGCAAACAAAGACATATGGATTATGTAATTTATACGATGTAGGTTTGGTAATCGCATGTTACGGAGTAACCTGTCACGTCGGAAGGGAAACCCCACACGTCAACCCCTACAATTCGGCGTGTTTTAATGCACACGCAGGAAGCCTGCGCTACATACTCTCGCCGGCAAGCATCTTTGCCTGAAAGTCCTGCTGCAGGGGAACGATAAAGTCGTCGAGAGTTTCACCCGCCAGAATCTGCGGCAGGTTGTGCTGCGACAACCCTATGCGATGGTCGGTTACGCGGCTCTGCGGGAAGTTGTATGTGCGAATTTTCTCGCTGCGCTCGCCCGTTCCAACCTGCCCTTTGCGGTCGGCGGCGCGCTCCTTTTCAAGGCGTTCCTGCTCCGCCTGATACAGATGACTTCGAAGAATGCGGTACGCTTTTTCTTTGTTTTGAAGCTGACTGCGTTCGTCTTGACACGTGACGACAAGGCCGGTCGGCAAGTGCGTTAAGCGGATTGCGCTGGATGTTTTGTTCACGTGCTGCCCGCCCGCGCCGCTCGCACGGTAAACATCAACTTTCAAATCTTTTTCATTAAGCTCGATATCAACTTCTTCGGCGGCAGGCAGAACGGCGACCGTGATAGTGCTAGTGTGAATGCGCCCGGACGATTCCGTTACGGGTACGCGTTGGACGCGATGCACGCCGCTCTCGAAACGTAGATAGCGATAGACGTTGCGTCCTGTGATCTCGCACGTGACCTCTTTGATGCCACCGAGACCAATTTCGCTCATTTCTAACACGTTAAATTTCCAGCTCTTGAGTTCTGCATAACGTTGATACATACGCATAAGCTCCGCCGCAAAAAGCGACGCCTCGTCGCCGCCTGCACCCGCTCGAATTTCGATGATTACGTCCTTCTTGTCGTTCGGGTCGCTGGGCATTAAGAGACTTTTCAACTCGGCTTCCAACTCGTCGAGTTTAGCTTTCTGCTGGTCGATTTCTTCTTTGAGCATCTCGCGCAGGTCTGCGTCGTCGGTAGATTCAAACTCGGCAGCGTTCGCGTCGAGTGATGTTTTTACTTTGAGATATCGGCGATACGGCAGCATAATCTCTTCGATTTCAGCGAATTCTTTGCTGCGCTTTATGTACAACTCGCGATCAGATAGCACATCGGAGCGTGATAACTCTTCCTCGAGTTCGAGGTAGCGTTTTTCAATACTCTCTAGTTTTTGGAACATAACGACACCGATTGACGATTGAAATGCGCCGATTAACGATAGTTACTTGACTTTCTCAATTTTCTGGGCGAGTTTCGGCGGTTCGCCCATCCATTTGACTTCGCTTCTGAACGGCACGCTCGAAACATTGAGATTCTCCTCAACTTCACGCACACGCATAAGCGCCGCGAGACCGCATTCGAGCTGTGCAACTTCCGGTTTGCGTGTAGTCAGACGCTGGAACGACATTCCAAAATTAAGAAACCAATCAACGAACTTAATGCGGCGGAATTTGTATGCGTTTTTGATGATTTCGTAGCTCACGCCGGACAGAATTGGGATGACTGCGACGCGGCTGACAAGACGAAGCCAGAGCGGAGGCCAGCTAAGGGTCGGATAGAACGCCGTGACGATAATAGCGTCGAAAATACTCATTATGATTATCATTAAGACGACCATTATGACAATGAAACTCGTTCCGCAACGAGGATGCAGCGTGTCAAAACTTGCGATAAAGTCGAGTTTATGGTCGGTTTGATTTTTCTCGTGGGCGTTAATGACTGTATGTTCCGCACCGTGATATTCAAAAACGCGCTTTATCTCGTTAAGACGCGACACGAGAAGGATATAGCCGACAAATATGGAAAGGCGCACTACGCCTTCGATAATGTTCTTTGCGAGAAGCGCACCGACACCGCCTTCCGCGTTGCCAAGCATTCCGAGCGCACCGACGCTGCCAAGACCTTCGACTATCCAAGTAGGCAAAGCTTTGAAAATGAAAATCGCCAAAAGAAGTGAAAAAGCGAGGATCAAACCTTCAACAAGTTTATTCTTTTTCTGTGTCTCTATTTCACCTAAATGAGTTACGGCATATCTATCGGCGCTCAAGTTAAGCGCTCGCATACCGAGTCCCATCATGTCCCATAAAAGAAAGAATCCGCGTATGAACGGCGCATTCGTAATTGACTGCGGGAAACTTGATTTGCACGGCATGTCGTAAACTTCAATCGAACCGTTGCCTGAACGAAGAGCGACCGCTGCAAACGACTTCCCTTTCATCATCACGCCTTCAAGCACAGCCTGTCCGCCGTATGGAATCGAGACTCCGTTCGATGCGTTGCATAGCGTTTGGGGTTTAGGCGCGGAAAGATCAGCGACGGTTTCCGAGCTTACGTCGCTGTTGTTAGTTACGTTGAGTGAATTATTAAGCATAAGAAACATACCCGCGTAAAAGTGTTTATTGCGGAATTATATGCGTGAACTTGGTAAATCGCCATACGTTTTTGCATGACGGGTTAACGGGCGACGTTTCTGCGTAGCTATCCCTTTTTTGATTTGGCGGCAAGTGCGGCTCTGCGTTCGAACTTTTCGACACGGCCGGTCGTATCAACTATGGTGCGACGTCCCGTAAAGAACGGATGGCAAGCGCTGCACAAGTCTAGTTTCATTTCTTTGCGCGTCGAGAGCACCTGATAGGTTGCCCCACAAGCGCACTTAACATCAATAGTATCAATTTTCGGATGTATATCGGGCTTCAATCCATTCACCTCAAATCCTAACGGATGTAACAAGGTAATAAAATAAACAAAAAAGCACACGACCTGGTTCGTGTACGTCAGGCGAGATTATAGCGCGTTTGTTCGATTTTGCAACCCAAATTAAAAGATTTTCAAAATGCGCTCTGCATAACTGATTATCCCAAAATCTCAATTTGTTGATGAATAGCGATTAAGGTTATCGGTGTGCTTTTTCTGATTTGAATATTAAAAGTACCAGCTTGATAACTGCAAGAAACATTTTTGATCTCTCTCAATAACTACAGGCCCCGGACTCCACCATCGAGCAAGCGACAACCGAACAATAGTACCAGCGGGTATGAGATCGACTAAATTATGCATACCAACAAATTTAACCCGTAATGTTCTTTCTTGTGACTCAAAAGAATAGTAGCAGATATCGTCTCCACTGCCGCGAGTTAGAGGTCTGTCCGTTACCCAAAACTGGGTTGAGTAATTCGGATAGTTATTGCGTGCAACATAACCTGATCCATTAGCTGACCAAACTAATGCGCCGTTAAAAGCCTTTTCGACGGGAAAATGTATAACATCTTTATCGTATTTTTGAAGAACAAACTTCCTTATGCTAACATCGTTTCTGATGATACTAGATTGTGTGACACAAAAATCTTCAACATGCGGTGGAATTGGTTCATCTCGTGGAAATCCTTCGACATCCCAAACTTGTCCAATTTTATAAGGAGATTGAATTTCTTGATTCTCTGCGTTTTCCCGTAGCAAACGTAACGACGATGGTTCATCGAAACCGACTGCTCCAATACAGATTCTTTGTCCATACATTCGCGTCCTAGCGACTATTAACACTCTCATGGTTTTATGTGCTTCACCTCGAAACTGAATTTATTATGAAGTTCACCAGCAATTAGAGATCTATGGCAGGATTCAGGCTCCCTCTCGACGCAGAAAAATACGGGATTCTTATATTGAGACAATGCACTCTTAACAAACTCATCCCAGTCAAACGGCACGCATACTTCATTCAAATAACGACTAACGAAAATCTCTGACAAAGCAGTTCGATTTTTTTTAATCTCTTTTACGGATGCATCAATTTGCTTTTGAGATTCCCTTATCTCCTTTGTTGGCGCAAGTTCGATTAGATAATGATAGTCGATGCTAAGTCGATTAAGTTCGTCTTGTAAACGTCTAGCATTCGCAAAGGCATAATCAGAACCTCGCACGCCTCTACGTCGTCTCGTGTCGAAAAACGCGTCAATACGTGAAGATAGAAGTTTCGCAAAGAAGCTTTCAGCGGTAAATCCGTAAACCCCGATGGTATGTATTATCATCATCACTCCAAAAACAGGTTATCTATAGCTTTTGCGTGAAGTTAAATGCTTCTCCCCAAACAAAGCTAATTGTCCGCCATCAACTTTGAACAGAGCTTCAGCTTGGTTACAAGTTTCTCCAGTTTCTGTTATGTGGAATACTTCTGTTCCTGACTCTGACATTGTCTTACCAATAAGCTTCGTTCTATGGCACTCTTCAGGTTTGCCTTCACTGCAAAAAATACATATGCTGACTCTATCCTCAATCAACTCATGCAGCTTTTCTATACCGTGCATATACATACGTGAATTTGACAGATCATCATAATTTACTCTACCA
>CAZRQJ010000002.1:34685-37795 GCA_964602075.1 uncultured Planctomycetia bacterium | reverse complement strand
GTGTCTGTCGCTCTGGCTTACGGCTGTGCGGCTGGAATCATCGACAACATTTACCCATCGTTCGCTGTACGCACAATTCCATTGGATAGGCTGATTCGCGCTGCCGGTCGCGAAGTAATCGTGTCGGGACTGCTAGGCAGCGCACTCACACAAGAGAGTGCGCAATTGATCACGTCGGCTATCGGAGCGAATTATCTAGTAACAGGCGATGCGGTGTTAACCGACAGCAATCTCGATTTAACCGCAGTCGTGTTCGACTCGTTTGGAAACGAAACTGGGCGCACACGAATCGTTGGCTCGCAAGATTCCTACCCCGGACTCCTTTCCCGCCTTTCGTACGACATTTTGAAAATTTGTAATGTAGCGCTGACAAACGATGAACGCAATTATTTGGACTATACCGAACCGTATGGATTCGATGCATGGACTAAGTGTCATTTCGGTTTGAGCACTGTAACTTTGCTGTTAAGCGGCTTTGAAGTTGACAAGAAAGAGATCGAATCGGCTCGACGTTCGCTTACGACTGTACTAAAATCAAACCAAGAATATTTGCGCGCACGCGAAGCGTTAGGAATACTCGAATACATCACAAACAACTCCAAGGAAGCGGAGCGCGAGTTTCGAAATATTGAATCGAAACATCCTAAACACGCACCCGCTCGTTACTACCTTGGCGTGATTGCATATAATCGCGGCGATTTCTCGGACGCCAAACAGCTCTTAACGATAGCTTCGGAATTGAACAAATATGATTCATTGGCTTGGCTCTACCTCGGAAGAACACATCTAGCCGTTAAACAGATCGTTATGGCGGAACAGGCGTTAGTAGAATCTTTGAGAATTGACCCCACAAATCCTGATACTTTTTTTGCTCTCGGACTAGCGCAAATGGCGCAAGATGAATTCTACAATGCCGCCACAGCATTTTCCGAAGTTGTGATGCGCCGCCCGGCAATGCCTGAAGCTCATTATAATTTGGCTATCTGTTTTTATTACATTGACGAAAACGAATCAGCGATAAAGCACTTTCGTAACTATATCGAGCTGACTCCAAACGATCCATCCAACGATCATACCAACGTCCAAGCTATTATTGACAGCATTCTGAAAAAGACGCCTTCAGAAGACAGCGAAGGCAATGAGAACAAAAAAACTCAAGCTGAAGATGTCGAAGCGAACACATCATCCAAAGAAGAGTAGTTCAAAGCTTGTCACTAACATTACTGGTTTGGAACGTTTGTTCTATAATAGTTTCGTGCGGCCACTTGATTTACACAATCAGTTATCAGATAAACTCGAAAAACTCGATGATGTCAAGTTTGCGCGCTATGAGACGGACAGAATTATTGAACATGTTATGGGTATGCCGATAGGAGAGTATTGGGCATCAACAGACATTTCACTTTCAACAACTATGACTTCCGAAATAGACCGTATTGTCGAAGATCGCTTAAAAGGCACACCTCTCGCCTACTCGCTAGGATACGTATATTTTAATGGAATCCGCGTCGAGTTAAATCCAGGAGTTTTAATACCCAGACAAGAAACAGAAGGTCTTTCGATCATCGGGCGAGACATCGTAAGGAAACACATAAAAACAGACGAGCCCAGACTCTTGGATTTCGGTACTGGCAGTGGATGTATCGCAGTATGGCTTGCGCTTGAATTGCCGTTTTCGATCGTGTGGGCGACGGACATTTCGACTAGAGCGATAGAAACCGCTAATAGCAATATTAAAAAGTACGGTCTAACAATGCGTGTTGTAACGTTAAGATATGACGGACTTGAAGGCATAGTTGGACCGAGCAACCTAGATTTAGTTATTAGCAATCCGCCGTATATTGCAGAGGACGATGGCAGGCTGGATGAAAGCGTCAGATTGTATGAACCGCGTGAAGCGTTGATCGCTACAAGCGAAGGTTTACATTACTACCGTCATATCGCTCGATGGGCTCCAGAATTGCTTGCAAAAACTGGTTATGTCGCTGTGGAAGTAGGTGAGGGACAAGCCAATACTGTTTCGAGAATTTTCTTGGCAAGCGGCGCTGAAAGTACAGAAGTTGCTAGGGATATTGCAAATATAGAAAGATATGTAATAGCTCGATACGAAAATTAGATGGTATTATTTATCGTTTTGTTGTGCGAGGTTAGTAATGAAACAGGACATCTTCAAAGCTACAGCTTGTGAACCAGGAAAATACGCGATTGCAATTTGCGAACGACTCGCGAACGGCGCCGTCGGACTAGTCACAACCGAAACGGTTTGCGGATTGATCACTCGTGCGCCATCTGGACTTGATAAGATATTCGCGCTAAAAAAACGCCCGGTTACGATGCCTGTTGCAATATTGATCACCCCAGATCATCCAATAGTCAAATGGGCAATTCGCGATCTCAAGTTTACGCGAATAATGCATGAGTTCTTCCCCGGACCATTAACAGTTGTAGTTCCTAGGCACCTAATAGAAAGTCAACTTCCTGTTGACGTTGTGCACTTAGGATATGAAACCTATGGGTTTCGCTCTCCATATTATCCCCCAATTTGGCCTATCATTGAGGCAGTAGGCGGGCTTATCTTTGCGACTAGCGCTAACCTTCATGGAAATCCTGCACCTGCCAGCATTGAAGAAGTTGACGCTGAAATAAGAGAAGGCGTTGATTTCATCTTAGACGGCGGATTTTGCCCAATCGGCTCTGCTAGTAACGTAGCAACTCTAGACGACGACGAATGGCACTTCTCAAGGAAACTACCGAGATTGCCTCGTATAGCCTTTGATATGCAAGAACAATCATTTGCTGACGACGATACTTCCAGTGATGGACAGAGTTTGGGGATAAACGAGTCAACTGACGACTTATGTTCTTCGATCACTATTGTCGTTGACGATCACATTCTAGTGATTACCGAAGAGACTCCCTTCTGGACCGAACCACCGCTTGCATCGTTAAAGCATGCGGGGAGGGTGATATATAAAAATGCAGGAGTAATGACTTCAAGCCAACGTGACATGCTATCAGCGCTCGCTGCTTGGAGTCGTGTTGCTCCTATTGACTCGCATTCTACTGTAGTTTGAACAACAACGAAATCTTTAGTGATTGAATAGCTATGA
>CAZRQJ010000002.1:33719-34675 GCA_964602075.1 uncultured Planctomycetia bacterium | reverse complement strand
TTCGTCAGTGCAAACTCAAGCTCTAAGAAACGCAAGGTTGTTCGTTGTATAGGGCTGTCTCGCTCGCTTATTCGGACGTATTTGATCGAGATACAATAAAGATCTCTTTCGTTACAAGTATTTTCAAGAACTAAGTATAATTCCTATCGAAGCAAAGGTATAATTGAATTGAGAGTCGGTTTGATTAAAATCAAGCTCCTCTCGTTCTGTCAAGACATATACTGTTTCCGTTCGTTTTTAGTCGTTGAGAGTTGAAGATGTATGCTGAATTTAGTCTTTCATCTAAGCAAATGACAGATTTTTGTCGGTTGAGTGCGTTTGTTATTTTGCTGTTCGCATGTGTATCTTGCAGCTCCGAAAATAAGACGAATGGACTAAGCGACGTTTCCAACACATCGCTCGTTAAATCCCAAACTAACGAAACATCCACGCCGAAAAATGAGCTAAGTTCCGATATTGCACAACTCTTAAATGACAAACTCAACGAGGAATTAGTTCGTCTTGGAAAATCGGGTATTGCAAGCAAAAATGGCTCTAGTATTCCTTTGGGCGATAACGCTCTTGTCAACGACCTAACATACTACGAAACTACGAACACTTTTTCGTTCACCTACAGGAATCTTGGTGATTACGACGTTAACGGCGAGGTTGGCGTTGCCGATATAACTCCGCTCGCTTTATACTATCAAGCGCGTACAAACGACGGCATTGGCGATGACATGAAAGAGCAATGGCTCGACGGAACCAACGATGGTGAAGTTGGAGTTCCCGACGTTACTCCCATAGCTGTTAACTTTGGAGGAGATGTTGCTAAATATGTCATTTTATCAAGCGACAATGTTGAAGGTGAATTTGCCGAAGTTGGCCAGATAGAATTTTCGGAAGTCTCAAAATCTTTCCCTCCAACTTTTTCGGCAACTCTCCCACTAGGAGTGTCGGGATATATAGCTGTGCAA
>CAZRQJ010000002.1:20868-33652 GCA_964602075.1 uncultured Planctomycetia bacterium | reverse complement strand
GAAACCCCGCCGGAGATCATCGAGATTGCCCCTCAATGGGGATTGCCCGCGACTGGAATCCACTTTAGCGCAACGGTTTATGGAGCGAGCCCGATATCGTACAACTGGGATTTTGGAGGCGCAGCAAGTCCTCCAACATCAACTGCCGTTTTACCATTAGTACTGCTCTTAGATTCCGGGGAGTATAATGTAACCTTGACGGTAGCTAACGCTTATGGGCAAGACGAAAAATCGGTTGCATTTCGTATTTTGACTCCACCCTCTGCAGCATTGACAGCGACTCCCTCGACTGGGCATGCTCCGCTTGAGGTTTTGTTTAGCGCAGCTGACAGCTTGATCCCGGAACAAGGTATCGAAAAGTTCGAGTGGGATTTCGACGGAGACGGCTCATACGATTTAGAAACCGATGAAGATACGACATTATTTTTATATGAGGGATATGGCGACTTTCCTGCTACCGTTAAGATAACCGACACTGCGGGACAAAGCGACACGCACACCGCTTCAGTTCATGTTAATTCACTGCCAAAAGCATCACTTTCTACTGATTTAACGGCGGCGGAACCTCCCTTTACGGCAAGCTTCGATGCGAGCGGTTCAACAGATGTTGACGGCTCAATAGTCAAATACGAATGGGATTTAAACGGCGATGGAACATTTGAAACGGATTCGGGAACGACTCCGACTATTTCAAAGGAGTATACTCAATCGGGACAGTACAATACGAGGGTTCGCATTACGGACGACGAAGGTGGACAAGCAACCGCATCGAGGTTGCTGCGCGCTATTGGCTGGCAGGTGCAAGTTGTTGATTGGCTCGGTTGGATTGGGAGACATCCGTCACTAAGCATCGTCAATGGAAAACCAGCGATATCATATTACGATATCCAATTCACTTCGATAAAATACATAGCTGCAGCCGATGAAATCGGTTTATCGTGGAGCGAACCAGTATTCGCTGCGGATATTGGCAACTGCGAGGGATATTCAAGGCTTATGAGTATTGACGGCGTACCCAGCATTGCGATAACCGATTCACCGCGAGCTGGCGAGTACGACGTGTTGTTCGTTCAAGCGATGAACGGAGAAGGCACCAGTTGGGAGACGCCGCGGATAATGATTGACAATGTAATAACTGGGGATCCTGTCAGAATGGAGATTATCGGCGGCAATCCTGCAATCGCTCAAGGTTTGAACTACATTAGAGCGCTCGATCCGTCAGGAAACGCTTGGGGAAATGTACAGCTCGGCAAGGGTGGTTCTGATTCGCTTAGTCTGTCTCTTGCTGATGTATCAGGATTGCCCGCGGTCGCATATCAGGGAGCTGAACCTTACCAATTGACGTTTTGCCGAGCGATTACTATCGACGGTCAGGAATGGCGCGATCCGATCAAACTTGACTATAACTGGGCGACTGGCAATCACACTTCTATCGAGTACATCGTTGGCAATCCGGCGATCGCGTACTTAGACGAAATGTTCGACCGATTGGTATATACTCGATCGCTGGACGAGAGCGGCGCATCTTGGGGTGAGCCGATTGTCGTTTATGAGCGCGAATTGGACGAAGCCGGCGCATACGCCGACTTGGAGGTCGTCGGCGGTCTACCCGCGATCGCATATCACAATCGGATCACAAAAAGTTTATTGTATGTGACTGCTCAAGATGCTTTGGGTGAAGCGTGGAATGAACCTGAAATCGTCGACGAAGACGGAAATGTTGGGAACTATTTAACCTTCGAGGTCATTAACGGCGCACCCGCAATAGCATATTTCGACATTGGCGAGCGCGATCTAAGATACGCAGTCTGGTATTAATACTACAACAATTCTGCATTGAGATGATACTCTAAACCTGTTATGAATCTATTTGAACGACCGATTCTTCTTTTTGACGCAACTGGACTGATCTTTCGCGCATACTATTCAATTCCGACTACGCTGACCGCACCTGACGGGACTGTGACGAACGCCGTGCACGGAGTGCTCGGCAGCATAATCAAAATCGAGCAAGAAGTAGATCCAACCGCGAGCGCGATGATATTCGACGCCGGCAAACGAAGTTTCCGCACCGACTTGTATGAGAATTACAAAGCTCAACGCCCCGAACCGCCCGACGACTTGCGCCCACAGTTTCAACTCACTATCGATTTGGCGCGCACACTCGGAGTTCCAACGCTCGTCGAGCGCGGCGTAGAAGCGGACGACCTTATAGCGTCGTGTGCGATGGAAGCCGCACGAATGGGGCACACCGTTACCATACTTACCAGCGATCGAGACCTGTTACAGTTGCTTGATACCCCTGGTGTACAAATCTGGTTCCCCGTTCGCAGAAGTGGGAACAAGGAGTTCGACAAATGGACGCGCGAACGGTTCGTTAACGAATATGGATTTGCTCCAGAGCTTTTCACCGACTATAAAGCTCTATGCGGCGATCCATCCGACAACATTCCAGGCGTGCAAGGCATCGGCGAAAAGACTGCGCGTAAGCTTATAAGCGATTTCGGGGGGATTGAAGGAATTTTCAAATGTATTGCGTCGGTTAAACCCGATCGCATTCGAGACAAACTTGAAAACTCAAAAGACGAAGTAATTCTATTCCGCAAATTAGTCACTCTAAAGCGCGACTGCGATGCGGCGAAGCAGATTGACTGGAACGACGACCACCCGATCAGGCTCGACAGTGCAGACTTCAGAGCATTCGCCGACAAACTAGGGCTAAAACGCTATGTCAAATAGTAACTAAGCAATAAACTGTGCGCACAAAACGAGCTGTTTCACTATTGCTTTGATTCACTTACTTATAACTCAATTGCGTCTTTTGCATAGCGTTAAGGTTGAGTCGGACGAGGCCCAACAACCGAAAATGTGACACGCTCGAATTCCTCTCCGTTCAAAAATACGCGCGCTTCATATTTCCCTATCGGTAAATCGCCCGTTCCCGGTTTCATATTGAAAGCCAACTGACGAGTGCCGCTTGTTTCGAGTTCGGCAGGGATTATGAGCATTTCTGTCGTTCCGTCAGCACCCAGATAAAACCAATCTACTCTAATCTTAGTGTTATCAGGCGCATCTGACATAAACATAGTCAAATAAACGACAGGTGTTTCGGGCATAAACGTGTTGCACAGTTCCTTTGGCGCTTGCGTCAAACCATACACTTCTGATGCTGTAGCGAAATCAGACAAAATCCTCGTTTTGTTGTCCGCAGGATTCTCTATCTTGCCGTACTTCTTTTCGTAATCTTTCTTTACAACTTCGTATGGTGGCGGCTCCGGAAGTTCTTCCACAATTGAAAAGTAATTGATAGACGCTACCTCGCCATTGATAAGCACATCGACTCTGTAGTCTCCAAACTCACTCTCGTTAGGTTTTCGGTTTAGACGTATCCGATTCTCCCCGCTTTCCTTTATGGTTTCTTCGGTTGAGTGCACAATCGTTCCACGCGCTAAATAACGCCATTCAGTTGAGAGCTTGACTCTCTGCGTTATGTTTATAAGATTCACAATGGCAATTATCGGCTCGTCGTCATTCAGGAAATAAATGCGCGTTTCGTCTGTTGTACTATTTTGCGACTCGCCGGTTATCCGTGCGCTTTTTACGCTCGGACGAGCTATGCATCCTGCAATCGCCGTTAGACATACGGTTATCAAGATTAGTACCGTGATTAAGTTAATCATACGGCGACGTATCAATGGGAGCATGTTTATTCTTTTCTGACAAGATATCTTTTCCACAGTTTCATTATACATTAGCTAGTTAATCGATAGACTCTATTATGGCTTTAACGGTGGTAAACTACTATGATCGATGTTAGAAGGTGCATTATGAGTTTCCTTAGATTTGTTAGGTTCTTTATTGCGATGACCGCGCTCGTCGTCACGGTTAATTTGCTTGCTGGCTTTTCTTGTCAACTTACTCCTGAAAGTCAAAAAAGCGTTGAGGAAGCGACAAAAGTGCCCGGCTTGGAAGAAGCGCTCATTGTCAAAGATCGGGCAATCAAAACAGCAATCGTTACATCAATTAAAAGCGACGTTGAGCTTTTGCAGAACGATATTCAAGTTGAAGTTTCGAATGCTAAAGTTATCCTGACCGGTTCAGTTCCAACCGAAGAAATGAAGGCACGCGCTGAAAATTATGCTAAATCAACTGAAGGCGTTATCGACGTTCTTAATAAAATCGAAGTTGATCCAAAGCTCAAAGAAAAGCAGTTTTCTTTAGACGATGTATGAAACTAAAGGAAATTCTTCTTCAACATGAGCAAACAAGCTATGGATAATGCGGAAACAACCATAGATATCACCCTACTCGGAGCAATTCTGTTTAGCTCGGGTGGAACTGTAGATTACGAAAGATTGGAATCGTTTTTTCAGACGAATCGCGCTACGTTGGCGGATGCAGTAACAAAACTAACCGTTCCGCTTGCAGCGGCAGGACTTCTTGTAATCGAAGTGGCTGGCGGATGGCGCATCGTGACTTCGTCTCACCTGATAGACGAGTTAAAAAGGTTCTACACGGAGATAAGAGAGACTGGTTTAACCAAAGCCGCTCTCGAAACGCTATCCGTCATTGCATATAAGCAGCCCTGTACACGAGTTGATGTTGAAGCGATTCGCGGTGTCGCAAGCGACGGAGTGATTCGCGGTTTGCTCGATAAACGGTTGATAAAGGTGAAAGACCGCACCGACGGTCCAGGTCGCCCGTTTAGATATGTTACTACCGATAGGTTTCTAGAAATATTCGGATTAAAATCGCTCAACGACCTGCCCCGCGTCGATGGGCTGGATAAACTCGTTCCATTAAGAAACGATGACAACTAAGCAAAATTACGATGTTTGCAACTACACAAATTAAATATCAAATCGCTTGTTTAAACGATTTATTAACTGTCGGAATCAGACCACTTTCTCATGCAAACTACTGCATTCTGCCCGCCAAAACCAAAGCTGTTGGATAAAGCATATTCTAAAGTGCATTTCCGTGCGACGTTGGGCACGTAATCAAGGTCGCATTCTGGATCCGGATATTCATAGTTGATTGTTGGGGGAATTTCTTGACGCCGGAGCGCAAGAATCATAGCTGTACATTCAACCACACCAGCTCCTCCTAGAAGGTGACCATGCATACTTTTTGTGCTAGAAATAGGTAGCTTGTAAGCATAGTCGCCAAAAACCAATTTAATCGCAAGTGTTTCGGTTTTATCGTTAAGCGGTGTTGAAGTTCCATGCGCGTTTATGTATCCTATCTGTGAGGGTTCGATTTGAGCTTCCGAAATTGCGGCGCGCATTGCAATCTGTGCACCCTTGCCTTCGGGCGCAGGCGCGGTTATATGATATGCGTCAGCGCTTGCGCCATAGCCGACAACTTCCGCAATTATGTTAGCGCCGCGAGCGAGCGCATACTCCAGCGATTCGAGCACAAACGTTGCCGCTCCTTCTCCCATAACAAAACCATCGCGCTTTGCATCGAATGGTCTGCTGCTACGATGAGGTTCATCGTTGAAATTCATCGTAATCGCTTTCATGTTTGTGAATCCTGCTACACCGAATTCATTGACGCTCGTCTCGCTACCGCCTGCGATCATAACATCCGCGTAACCATGTTTGATCAACCTGAAAGCCTCACCAATTGAATGAGCGCTTGACGCACATGCGCTTACGATTGAAAAATTAGGTCCCATCAAACCGGTTTCCATTGCAACAACACCGCTAGCCATATTGGCAATCGCGTTCGGAATAAAGAACGGACTGACACGCCGCCATCCCTTTTCGACTATTGAATGGGCTTCTTCGAGAAATGTGTCTAAGCCACCTATTCCGCTCGCTATGTATATACCCGTGCGCAATTTGTCGACTGTATTCAAGTCTAGTCCGGACATTTCAATCGCCATCTTGCTTGCACAAACAGACGCTACGATATATCTATCGTACCGTTTAGCGTTTTTCGGTGAAATGTAGGGTGTAGAGTCGTATTCGGGCAATTCGGCAGCAATATTGCATGGCCATTCACTTGCATCGAAATTCGTTATCTTACGGACACCACTTACACCATTAAAAATTGCGGATTCAAAAGGTTCGAGACCCGCTCCGAAACATGTCAGAACACCAATTCCAGTAATCACTACTCTACCCATTGATCATCCTCCAAGTGAACCGCTACTCGTGTGCGAACTAAACCATAAAAGCACCGCCGTTCACATTAATGGCGCTTCCGGTTATGTATGACGAACGTTCGCTTAGCAAAAAGACTACGACACTTGCAACTTCTTCAGTATTGCCGAATCGCTTCAAAGGAATACGCTCGATAAACTGCTCTACCATTTGACTCTTCAAACTTCTGGTCATGTCGGTATCGATAAGGCCAGGAGCTACGGCGTTAGCCCGAATGTTTCGCGAGGCGTATTCAATTGCGACTGTCTTCATAAAAGCGATAACACCTGCTTTGGATGCTGAATAGTTACATTGTCCAATGCTACCCATCTGACCTGCTATGCTTGCAATGCTTACTATACGACCGAATCTGCGTTTTATCATCCCTTCGAGGCAGGCTTGAGTCACGTTAAAGCAGCCGTTGAGGTTATCGTTGAATGAATTGTCCCAGTCGGCCTGTGAAATTCTGTAGGCGAGATTGTCATAGCGGCTGCCTGCATTATTGACAAGCAGGTCGATAACACCAAACTCGCTTTCGATTCGCTTTACACAGTCTTTTACTGCTGAACGGTCGGACACGTCAAACTTAACGCACATTGCATCGAATCCGCAATCTTTGAGCTCCGAAACGAGGGATAACGCCTGTTCTTCGCTTTTGCGATAGTTGATTGCGACACGCGCTCCCGCTGACGCGAGCATACGAGCGCATTCCGCTCCTATTCCTTTAGCTGCCCCCGTGATGAGAGCAGTTTTTCCAGTTAAGTCAATGATAAAAGTCATAAGAGTTTCACAATTACAATCTTACTCGACGTAAGAAGTACTATCTGCGCGCATCCATTCTATCGCATTATTCAATTGCTCGACATTATTAACGCTTATACACGGCAACTCGGCATCGATTCGCTTCACTAATCCAGCTATTACCTTTCCGGGGCCAACTTCGAGAGCAAGTTCGGCTCCGAATTCAGCCCGCATTTTCTCCACCGTCTCAATCCAACGTACAGATGACTCGATTTGCTTTGTGAGGATTCCTGGATATTCAGCAACATCGCTCGGATATAGGCAGGCTGTAAGGTTAGCTATAACAGGGAATCGACACGCTTCAAAACGAGTTGTTTCGAGAAGCGGTTTCATCGAGTCGGTTGCATGACGCATCAATGGACAATGAAATGGAGCGCTGACGGGAAGGCGAATCAATTTCTTCGCTCCTGTTTCTTTGAGCAGACGCTCTGCCGTTGCAACGCCATTAACAGAACCGCTAATGACCCATTGCCCAGGACTGTTCAAATTTGCGAGATTAACTATTTCACCCGATTCAGCTTGCGCGGTTTTACAGGTAAAAACCACTTCATCCGCGGTGAGACCCAAAACCGCGCTCATTGCACCTTCACCCGCTGGTACCGCTTCCTGCATATAGCGTCCACGACTATGCACCAGCTTCACAGCGTCTTCAAAAGCTAGCGCACCCGCGGCGACAAGCGCGGAATATTCCCCAAGACTATGTCCCGCCGCGCAGACAATTTCATGTCCTTCATCGGCAAGAGAATCTTTGAGCGAATACCATGTTGCGACGCTTACGGTGAGTATCGACGGTTGAGTTATCTCGGTCTGTTTGAGGCTATCTTCGGGACCGTTAAAGCAAAGATCGGATAATGAAAATCCAAGCGCAGCGTCAGCTTGCTCAAAAACTGAACGAGCTTCGTCGAACTCTGCGTAAAACGAGCGTCCCATACCGACTTCTTGACTCGCTTGACCCGGGAATAATAGAACGATTTTCATATCAACACCCCCACACCAAATGTGCTCCACCCCAAACAAACCCCGCGCCGAATGTGAAGAGAACCAGTTGAGTACCCGGTTTGAGCTTACCCGCTTCTTTAAGTTCATCTATACAAACCGGTATGCTCGCCGATGTAGTATTACCGTAACGGTCGATGTTTACGTACATACGATCAGACGAAACCTTCAACCGATCACGCGTCGATTCTATTATTCTAGCGTTGGCTTGATGAGCAATAAAGAAGTCAATATCTTCTGCTTGAGTTCCTGTTTTCTCCAGAACTTTTTCAACGCTAGCGCGCATCATGCGTACCGCGAATTTGAATACGACTTGTCCGTCCATCTTCACTGTATGTTCACGGTTGTCAACGGTTTCATGGCTAGGCGGCTTGACACATCCACCCGCGGGTTGATAGAGAAACGGCCATTGAGTTCCATCAGAACCCATATAAAAGCCTTTGATGCCGTAATCGCTTTCCTCAACCGCTTCGAGAAGGACGCCCGCAGCAGCGTCGCCGAAAAGAACGCAAGTGCCGCGGTCGGTATAGTCAGTGATGCTTGTCATGACTTCACTGCCGATCACAAGAGCATATTTCTGGTCGCCGGTCGCTAGAGCCCCACGCTGTATAGAGGGCGTTCACAAACCCACCGCAAGCGCCCTCGATATCCCAACCGAATGAATTGGTGCAACCGAGTTCTCCAGCGACAATGACAGCCGATGCTGGAAAAATATAGTCTGGAGTAACAGTCGGAATAAGTACAAGTCCAATTTCCTTTGGATCAATGCATGTTTGAGCAAGAAGCTTTTTCCCGACCTCAACCGCCATAGTAGTGCAGCTTTCATTTTCCGCGCGGAAATGACGTTCGCGAATGCCGGTACGCTGGATGATCCACTCATCAGTGGTGTCGACGATTTTTTCAAAATCTGCATTCGTCATAACTCTTTCGGGTATATAGCGTGCGACATCGCGTACGACAACTTTTTTCAAACTCATTCTCGATCCTCCTTAGTTTCGCCAATCCTTGAATATTTTGTAGCGAACTCTTCTTCGATTCTCAACGAACATTGCTTTCGAGCAAGCGTGAGCGCTTCCCGAATTGCATTCTTTATCGCTTTCTTATCGCTTCGACCATGGCAGATAACTGTGTTTCCGTTTATGCCAAGCAGCGGCGCACCGCCATACTCGCTGTAGTCGATTCGACGTTTTAAGGCTTTGAAAGCCGCACGTTGGAAAAGCATTGCTGTCAATCCGGCGAGCGGGCGTTTGCGAATTTCCATTTTTAAAAGGGATGTAATAGCAGTCGCTAGTCCTTCTGCGAATTTTAGTATCACGTTTCCTAGAAAACCGTCACAGATAAGTATGTCTAAATCCCCATCGAAAACAGTGTTACCTTCTCTGAAGCCTATGTAGTTCAACTCTTTGTCCGCAGAAAGAAGCGCGTGTGTCTCCCTTACTAGTGCGTTTCCTTTGTAATCCTCCGAACCATTCGATAGCAAACCTACTGTCGGATTTTCTCTCCCCCAAACCTTGCGCGCATAAACGCTTCCGATAACAGCGAACTGGTGCAGATGCGCAGGACGGCAATCGACATTGCTTCCAGCGTCGAGAAAGAAACAGGTTCGTCCTAATGTCGGCAAAGGACTCGCGATCGGTGGTCGGCTGATTCCTTTTACTCGTTGAAGGATGAACAGAGAGCTTGTCATCACAAGCCCGGTATTTCCGGTCGAAATGAAAGCGGAATCAGGGTTGCCTTTTATTTCTCTCATGCCAACATTAATTGTGGAATCCGGAAAATCTCTATACACTTGAACAGGTGACAATATCTGCTCTGGCAAGCGATGAGGAGCGTTTACATATCGCAATTTGTATCTTTCAGGTACGTTTCCTATTATACCGCTCGCTGTTTCTTGCGTCCGCTCGGCATGATTCGATACAAGCACAAGCTCGTATCCATCGCTCGGAGCGCTTAACGCTAACTTGACTCCAAGAAGAAGTTCTTCTTCGCCCAAGTCGGCTCCGCTAAGATCGAGAACGATTTTTTGTGTATTACTCATTAAAAAACAAACAATCTGCATCAGAAAAACGCCGGCAAACCCAACTGCACAGAAAGGGCAGGATTTACCGAGCGTAGTTAGTGGAAGACTTAATTATACTGGAACAAAGCCTAAAGTACAACATTATCATTGTTAGTGTTGCTTCATTAACAAGTTCAAAAAGTAGTTGAACAATTGCACTATCTGTTCGCACTTGATTTTTTTGCCAAAAAACACTTATTATTAGCTAAACAACTGACAGCGAGTAAGCAACTAGTTTTATTGCGTCTTTTTCTGAGGTGGATTATGGTCGATTTCTTCAAACTCGCGAAGCCTTGGATTCGTGATATCCAACCGTACGTTCCGGGTAAATTATTCGAAGGCGGTGATGTCTTAAAACTTGCCAGTAACGAGAACCTACTCGGAATATCCGATGCGGTTCGCGCTGCAATCATTGCCGAACTCGACAACCTACACTACTATCCCGACGATGCATCAATCAAACTTAGAGAGAAACTCGCCCTAAGATACGGTTGCGGTATCGAGAATATCGTTGCCGGAAACGGAGCGGTTGAGATGATTTTGTACATCGCCGAAGCCTTCCTAAGCGAAAGCGATGAAATGATTATGGCTTGGCCCGGCTTTCCAATGTACAATATTTACGGAATGCGTTTCGGTGCAACACGTATACGCGTACCTGTGGATTCGGCTTTCAAAGCTGATTTGAACGCTATGCTAAGCGAGATAAACGATCGAACAAAAATTGTTTGGCTCGACAACCCAAACAATCCTTGCGGCACTTATGTTAATCAAAATGAATTAGATAACTTTCTTAGTAAAATACCAAAAAATGTAATTGTCGTACTCGACGATGCTTATCATGATTTCGCTATGGCGGACGACTTCCCCGATGTCACTACTGTATGGCAAGAGTATCCAAACGTAGTCGTGCTTCGCACATTCGCAAAAATCTATGCTATTGCCGGTGTTCGCATTGGCATCGCGCTTGGAAGCAAAGAACTGATAGAAGTTCTATTTAGGATGAAAGGCTCGTTCAACGTAAACCGACTTGCACAGGTAGCGTTAATGGCGGCTTTAGACGATCAGGCTTTTTACGAACTAAGCCTTGATACTACGAAGAAGATACGCGAATACATGGATAGATTGCTAACCGAAGCCGGGTTGTTTCATCCTCCCAGTTTCACAAATTTCTTTTTGTTCGATACTGGAGTAGATTTTTCACAGGTAAACAAGTTGATGATCGAGGAAGGTGTTTTCATACGACCCATGTCTAGTTTTGGACTTACAACTTACGGGCGAGTATCGCTTCCTTCTACTTATGCACAGGCGGACAGGTTTATCGAAACGCTCACGCGCTGCATCGCGACGGTTAAATCAATAGAATAAAAACGGATGCATGATTTTTGTATGGAGACTGTTGCACTCAATAAACGCTTTTCTGTAAATACATTGTTTTACTTAGGTCTTTCTTAAACAACAAATTAGATTTGTTTATCTCGAAACAGGGACTAACTACCTAGTTGACAAACGCGATTTCGATGGTAGTGTAGTAAGCGCGAGCGCTCAAGCGCAAAACGCGAAACAATCAGCTTGCAGAACTCAACTGCGAGGAGCTAATATTGGAACAGTTCGTGCATTTACACAATCATAGTGAATTCAGCTTACTAGACGGGATAGCACCGGTAAAAAAGATAGCGGCACGGATAAAAGAGCTAGGAATGCCGGCGTTTGCGCTAACTGATCATGGAGTAATGTACGGCACAATCCCTTTCTATTTAGAAATGAAAGAAGCGCAGGTTAAACCAATCATAGGTTGCGAGGTGTATGTTGCGCGAAGAAGATTGTCAGACCGCGATTTACAGGTTGATAGAGATCATTACCACTTAACTCTCTTAGCAAAAAATTTTACCGGTTATAGAAACCTTATGAAACTCGTTTCTATTGCTCACTGTGACGGTATGTTTTTTAAACCTCGAGTCGATCTAGAGGCTTTAAGCAGACATGCCGAAGGGTTAATCTGTCTATCAGGTTGTCTAAACGGACCGATATCACGCACATTTCTTAGAGACGGCACAAGAGAGGCTGATTTAGTATTAGAAAAATATGCTTCAATTTTTGGAAAAAACTACTACATCGAACTACAGAAACACGGTATCGCAGACGAGGACTTAGCGCGAGAGTATTTACTAAACGCTGCTCGAAAAAAAGGGATTCCTGTTGTGGCAACCAACGATTGTCACTATATCCACAAAGAAGACGCACGCGCTCATGACATCGCTCTCTGCATAAACACAAAGAAGAGCGTAGAAGACGAAGAGCGGTTGCGTTATATGGAACATGAGTATTTCATTAAGACTTATGCTGAAATGTATCAGCTATTTTCAGATGTTCCCGAAGCCCTTGACGCTACAATTGAAATCGCAGATTTGATAGACCTTGAACTACCGCTAAACAAAGTTACCTTTCCAAACTTTGAAATACCGATTGAACGAACAGAAGTGACGCACGCTGAACTTCTGCAGAGTTTGGTTTTCGAGGGAGCGGAACAACGATATGGCAATCCACTACCCGAGGTACATAAAGAACGACTCAACTATGAACTTGGAATCATTAACGAAACAGGATATGAAACCTATTTCTTGATAGTATGGGACTTCATACGATACGCTCGAAGCAAAGGTATTGCGGTAGGACCTGGACGCGGTTCGGGTGCTGGGAGCTGTGTTGCGTACTGCCTTGAAATCACTGACGTTGATCCAATTCGTTTCAACCTCATTTTTGAGCGGTTTCTAAACAGAGA
>CAZRQJ010000002.1:6226-20858 GCA_964602075.1 uncultured Planctomycetia bacterium | reverse complement strand
CATGCCGGATTTCGACATCGATTTCTGCATGAATAGGCGTGAAGAGGTGATAGCATACGTCAAAGAAAAGTACGGTGCGGACAATGTTGCGCAAATTGTTACGTTCAATCACCTAAAAACCAAAGCAGTTATAAAAGCTGTTGGACGCGTTATGAATCTTCCGTTCCAATATGTAAACGAAGTCACGAAGAAAGTACCTTTCGGCATAGATATGACCATAGAAACAGCTATTAAAGACAGCCCAGACCTTGTGAAAATGATGAAAGAAGATGAGAAAGTGAATCTTCTTGTCAACGATGCAATCAAACTCGAAGGGCTTGTGAGTCATGGCGGTGTTCATGCTGCCGGTATTGTGATTGCAAAGGGTTGCCTAGAAGATTTTGTTCCCGTTCATAAATCCAACGAAACAGAGATGCGAGTAGCGCAATACGACCTATCCGTTATTGAAAAAGCAGGTTTAGTAAAAATGGACTTTCTTGGGCTTCGCACTCTAACTATGCTACAGGAAGCTGTTAAGTTAGTTTATGAGTTCGAAGGCGTCAATGTTGATTTAAGAAACATGCCATTTGACGATGAGATTACTTTCAGGCTCTTTCAACGCGGCGATACAGTTGGAGTGTTTCAATTTGAACGAGAGTTCGTGCGCCGCGTGTTGCGTGAAGCACAGCCGACAACCTTAGAAGACTTATCAACAATCAATGGACTAAATCGACCAGGTCCTATGGCGAGTTCACCTCAATATATTGAAAACAGACGAAATCCAGACAATGCAGTCTTCGCTATACCTGAAATAAGAGACCTACTTGAGGAAACAAACGGGATAGTTATCTATCAAGAGCAAGTAATGTTGGCATGCCGAAAGTTAGCCGGATTCACGATGGGACAAGCCGATGTTATGCGAGCAGCAATGGGAAAGAAAAAATTCGACACGATGGCTGAAATGAAGGTCAGGTTTCTTGCCGGATGTGTCGAAAATGGTTATTCAGAGGAGCAGGCTGAAGAGTGGTTTTCGATGATCGAAACGTTTGCCGGTTACGGTTTCAATAAGTGTCACAGTCTTCCATACAGTATTCTTTCATACCAGACCGGCTATTTTCGCGCACATTATCCGCGTCATTTCATAACCGCTGTTATCAACAGTTATCTTGGCGATGCTAAGAGAACTCAAAAGTACATTTCAGAGGCGAGACGATTGGGATTCGTTGTGTACCCCCCCGACATCAATAGCAGCGTGTTTGAGTTCCGTCCGGAATCTGATGGAATTCGCTTCGGGCTTGCGGGTATCAAAGGAATAGGGAAAGCCGCGATTCAAGCGATTTTGTCTGCCAGGGAGGACGGCGAATTCAAAACTGTGAGTGATTTTATTCAGAGAATAGATTCGCGTGCGATAACTAAGGGCGTCCTCGAAGCTCTTATCAAAGCAGGAGCGTTCGGATCTCTAGACACAGATAAATCAAAGCTGCTTGAAAATATTGGGAGATTGTCTGACAGGTCGCACGATCCAAGACAAGCAGGACTGTTTGGAGAGTTTGCACCCGAACCAGACTTGCCAGAAGTTTTCAACTCCAGATACACGCGAGAGGAACTCGCGGAATTGGAGCACGAAGTTCTCGGTGTTTATCTTACGGGTCATCCTCTTGAAAGTGCGTCGGTTCTTAATGATCCTGATCTGATGACGCCAACGAGATTCTATGAGTGGCTGATTGACAGCATGCACTTGATTGCGCAGAATCGACAGGTTGAACTGGGCGGTGTGCTTCACAATATTGAATTTCTTACAAGCAAGAACGGGAATCAATATGCCCGCGCTAAGCTCACTGATACGGATAACTCCATTTCGCTGCTGATATTTCAGAATAAACTCAAAGAACTCCGAAACATGCTCGTTGCCGGGAATCACGTTAGGATAAATGGCATTGTTGAGATAGATTTGAGCGACTTGGTTGAAGAAAGCGATAACGAAAGAGAGTTTTCTTCAATGACTGTTATTGTTAACTCAATGTCGATTTACGAGACCGACAACTACGCGAACATTGTATCTGTAACATCTGTCGATACTGACGACCGATTTGACGATATCGACGACTTCGGTTTGCAAAGCCTCCTATCGACTGAAGATGAAAAAGTACTCACAACGGTAACTTTTGAATTCACACTTCAAACTTTGCGTAGCATAGATATTCACGAACTGGTCAGAGAATTACAGCAAGAAAAGGGCGAGTGCAAAGTTGTCTTCATGGTGACTTCTAACAACAAATCACTTGTGCTTGCAATTGACAGAGAATTAAGGATTTCGTTGGAAAGAGCGCGATTGATTGCCAGAGTAAATAAACTGAAAATGCTTGAAAGCTGATTTCGTTTATGCAAAATCAGGAACGTCTTTAACATCCTCGTAAATCGGTATGATTTTGTTCAAAAAGGTAATATCGAATACTCTTCTTACTGGTTTGGGAACGTTAGATATGAAAAGAGACAGACCGTTTTTTGCAAGCATTTTTTTGCCGATAAGGAAAGTCGATACGCCTTTAGAATCTATAAACTCGAGGTGTTCAAGATTTATTATAATGTCCTTATTGCAAATCTCCAGCGTTTGTATGAATTGGTCATAGAAATCGTCCGAGTTTGTAGCACTAATCGCGCCGATGATCGAGCAGACTTGGTATTTCCCAAAATCCTCGACTTTCAACTGCATCACGTTCTCCACGGTCAAAAACGCATAAGGATACTTTGTTTATCGTCCTGACAAGCGCTTAAAGATTGTTCTTAGAAAGCAATAAATACTTAGATACATCCCTGGCGGTTGTCCTTTCGATAAGCTGTACGGCGACTCCAAACGATGGGCTGCTTCAATCGCACGATCGATCCCGACAACGAACTTTTTCCAGTCCCATTCGCTGCGGAATCCCGCACAAGCTATATGATAGCTGTTTCCCCACTTTGCGTCAAGTGCGCGCTGTAAAACACGAAATATGTTGGTTGTATCATAACCTATAAGAGGTATCGCGATGCCTGCGTCTATCATTCGTTCACTCACAACATCGCCTATACTTGTTACCAATGGCACCTCACACGCAGCAAAGTCTAATAGGCGGTTTCTGTAAGCCAACTCGGTTTCAATGCCTTGCGGATGAATATTCACACCCAAAGTTGCTCGTTTCAATACTTCAAACCGTTCTTTATAGGGAAGCCATTTAGCGATGAAAATATTTTCAGTGATACCCAAATCATTGGCATGTTTCAGAATGCGCTCACTTGTTAAACCCGACTGCTGTGAATTGTTAGGATGATTCGCTCCAAGCAATATCAAGCGAGCAGGATAGCCCGCACTTCGTAGTTGAGCAAATGCAGCGAGCAGAGGTTCGTATAGAAACCATCCGTACATCCCGCCGTTTGTGATGATGTTGACGGTATCTTCATCGCTGTCCATAAGCTTTATTAAACTTTCCGCCTCACTCGAAAGTTCATCCGATAACAGATATACAGAATTATCAACGCCATTTGGAAGTTCAATGAATGGAGGTGATTCATGATGCTCACTTTTCAAAAGACTCGCTTTTTCAAAGTAACCCAACCAAAAAATCCGCTGCCTCTGTGACGCTACAAGCCACGCAGAAGAACGCGAAGCAAGCGCAAGAAAATCTCTCTCAAACTCACGCTCCCATGACTTCCTTTTCAAATACGACATGTTGCTGAATATGTGTATATTTTCCAGCATAAACGGGCAGATAAGGTCATGAATGATTGGTTTTTCGAATTTCAGTAAACCTTTTAAGCTTCTTCTTGTAAGCGTGCTTGCAACAGCTATGTCAAAATCTCGAAACTCGCCGTTAAACAATTCCGCCGCTTTCAACTCGATATTATTATGTTCTGAATTGCCTACTCTAGAGTTACAGAAAATTACTACTTTATGTCCCGTCGACGAGAGATATTCGGCTATATGCAGCATCCGTATTCCGCCTGCACCCATGTAATCGCCGATTATCTCGTCAGTTACAATTGCGATTCTCATTCTTCTTCCGATAAGCTCCTAGATAAAAAAACCGCCCCCGAAACGACAGCTTCAGGGGCGATGGATTAACTAAGTTGTGGTTTATTACTATATGTAAAATTGCTGAACTTCTTCTGGAACAAAACCGATTTCCACATCTACATCAACGATTTTATTACGCCTCAAGACCCTAAAGTTCACTACCTGACCAACTTCCCATGATTGAATCAGCTTTTCAAGCTCACCGATGCTCTTCAAGGCTGTTTTCTTGCCTGAATATTCAACCTCAAGGATCAAGTCGCCGCGATAGATTCCAAATTCCATTGCTGAACTGTCTGGATCAAGTGTTTGTACTAGCACTCCAACGTCCCAATACTGCTCGGGCAGATCAAAATACATGCGAAGATCGTCTCCAAGCTCTTGGAATCCTCGTGAAAATCTGCCGTACGGGAGCACGCCAAGATATGGGCGTTTCGCTCTTTCTTTAGTGCGAATCATTTCTCTCGATAATTCCGCTATCAAATCGCTCGGCATAAAGAAGTTGATATTCGCCATATCTCCTCGCACGCTACCGGGATTGCTGTGGAATCCGATCATCTCGCCTTTCCAGTTGAACAACGGCGCGCCCGTATTGCCTGAATTAATTGCACAGTCGGCTTGAATCATATTAGGTACAAGCACTTGATTGGGGGTTCTGTAATCGCGAAGCGCGCTCACAATTCCATAAGTAACTGTCCCCTTGAACCCTGAAGAACTGCCTATGCAAATAGCACTATCGCCTGGAACCACACTTTTTGGATTACCAAACACAACAGGCGTAACCTTCGCACCCTTAAGGTCCATTTTGATGAGGGCTATATCGAAATATCGGTCGTTAACTAATACTTCACCGTCAAATTGCCTACCGTCGGACAAGGTTATGCGAACAACCTCGGAATCTTCTACCACGTTGTTCTTACAGAGAACATATCCGTTTTTGTCAACGATAACACCAGTGCCGATTTCCTTAAGTACAGATTGTTGACGCCCTGCACCAAACATTACAAGCTGTGTGTTAATAACCCTAAGCGACTCAACAGCACAAACAGACGGTGATACCCTTGCCGCCACTTCCGATGCTACGAAGTTTACAGGGGTCTGTGCGTACACAGATACGCTAGTAACCAACAAAAAGAGAACGCTCAAAATCAAGCTTTTTCTCATACTATTCCTCCCGTGTTAAACGGAAAAGTCAGAATCGTAATTACGCTTCACATCCGTTTTAACTTTAATCAGCGAAACAACCTCGCCGCGCTTTACTGTGAAAATGAGTTCAGCATCTATAGGCTTGTTCATTATGTAAAAACGCAGTTCCTCCGGTGAGGCGAATTTCCTGTTGTCAACTTGTAGAATCTCGTCACTACCTTGAAAACCTGCGTTCCATGCGGGTGAATTCTTGCGAATTCCGTAAACGATGATTTTACCAATTGGACGATAGCGTTCAAGAAATTCTATATATTTTGCAGAGTTATCAACGTTTCGCGGCATACAAATATCCAAACCGATCCAAGGGCGTGCGTTGTGGTGGATAATTGGCACTCCGTCTTGCGTCTGTTTTTTTACCGAGTAATAAAATTCTTTAGCTAGCGTTATCGGTACAGCATAGTTGTGTCCTTGACCAAACGCCCAGCTTCCGCCGAAGAAGTTGATGCCGATTACTTCACCTCTTTCATTAAAAAGCGGACCGCCAGAGTTACCGCCGGCGATTGGCGTTTGCATACGAATCACATAGGAAAAGTTTGTACCGTACTGGGTGCCGAATTCCGATGCTCTATAACGACTGTTAAGCTCAAGGGGAAATTCGAGCGTGAAAACTTTACCCGCAACAACCGCGACCGTAGCGCTTTGCTTTAATCCCCATGCGCCAAACGGATCGCTTGGGTCTGTATTAATCTGGTTATTGTCTCCGGGTTGTCCCATCGCCAAAGCAAGCTCGCCTGACACCACAGTGTCGCTATCGCCGAAAGCAACAGGGTGAATTTCGTCGGCAGGGCAACCAACAAGCCTGCCGATTGCCGTATCTATACCTGGATCGACCGCAACAAGCTCGCCTCGATAGGTTTTATTGTTCCAAAGCGTTATTTCAGCCCAAGAACTGCCGCTCAAAACGTGTACGTTAGTTAAAAACCATCCGTCTTTATCAACGATAAAGCCACTTCCGATAGCCCCAACAGTATTGATGCTCAAGGGGTCCGTTGCACTATGTGGCGATATCGCAACAACTCCACGACGGACTTTCGCTATAAGCGCGTTAATGCTCGTGGGATCCTTTGATACACCCGACATCTGAAGTCTAACCGGATCTGCATAATCATACCCATCCGCTTTAGCTGAAGTAGCTAAAGTTAACGACGCTACGAGTATGAACATTACGAATCCAAATCCTTTTAACAGAGTCATCATCTTCATAACAACCACTCCTTACCGTTAAGGTAACGTTGGGTTAGATTATCGAAAGCAAGTTGGGTTCCGATAATCCAGAAAAAACTATGGATGTCCCGGCGGCTTACCGGAAGTTGTACTAACGGATGAACCGTCGTCCGCCGAATCTGCAGTCGGAAGAACCGTTAGCATCACTTCAAATTTCTTGCAGTTACGCCAGAAAACAATTTTGACTTGCTGACCTATGACGAACCGCCTTTTGATCATCGTGTATTCATTCATGAAATCGAAGAACTTGCCGTCTATCGATTCAATTACATCACCCGATTCAAGACCTGCAAGATCAGCTGGACTATTGGGTTCGACGTAAGTAATGAATAGACCATTGTCAAAAGGCAGACAATCGAGATCGTAAATAATGTCGATGTTTACGGTGCGCTCAAGTAGTTCAGCACCAACCCATGGTACTCGTTTGTCCCCGCCGATTATCTTGTCGGCAGCGCGAAGTACATCGTTTATAGGTGTCGCCAAGTTTAGGTTGATTCCTTCAGTAGTGACAACCATCCCAAGAATGTTCCCCCGAACATCAGCTAATGGCGCACCCGAAAAGGTAAACTCATAGTTGGCGTCGAATTGAAGAAATTCCTCTGTTGGTACATCGCTCCCAACGGTCTCTTTGCGAATCGCGCTTATGATGCCTGCGGTCGAAAATGTATCATCACCGCTAAGTGATTTACCTACGACGCAGATAGGCATACCAAGCACAATCTTGTCGCTGTCAAAAAACTTTGCATCGGGAAAAACTACATTGGGCGGAAGATCCACTTCAAAAACAGCAACGTTAAACGTACTGTTCTCCCCAAGCAACTTTGCCTTGTAGCTCTTTTTGTCGAAAGTGACAACGCGCGCATATGCTAAATGGTCTGTAATATCGTCAACAGTGATGACGTACTTCCCTTTATACATAAAGCCCGAAGCGTATAGTCCGTACAACGGACGGCTTCCGCGCATCGCTTCGTAATATTCGTATCCTGTACGTGGTTTATCGAACCGCGTCTCTACGGACACAACTAACGGTTTAAGTAACGCAGCCGCGCTCTTAACCGAGTCTGCTAGATTCCATTTGTCGTCGACTTGAGCCAACGCTCCAAAAGGAAACACCGTCAACATCATCAACACCATGATCGCTATGGTTAAATGAATCCGTATTACCTGCACGCTCAATCCCTCCTGCCATCTGGCTGGACGTTAGTAGCTTGCGGCGAAGATCGCGCGCCAACGCGCCGGATTACCGCTGTAAAAACAACTAATTCTATCATCTTCTATCTTCTCAAGCAATACTCTGACAGTCGCGGTCGTTCTTTCTTTGATAGCAAGTTCGTCCGCATCCGTCCCGCCCCAATTCGCAATTGCAAAACCCTTACCTCCTGCAATCACCTCTCGAAGCTCTTCTATGCTTGACACCGGTACAATTCGATTGTCAAGATCGCTCTTGCTTTCTTCAAACAGGCGCGACTGACACTGTTCGAGCCTTCGGATAAACTCCATAGGTTCAAACGAATAATCCTCAAAATCAACACTAGTAAAACTCTTTTCGCCGCCGACTCGCTCAACAACCTTAACGTTGTTCTTCTCGATATCCTTAGGACCAATCTCGACACGAATCGGCACACCAAGCATTTCGTAATGATTAAACTTAAAGCCTGCGCTCTGCTGTTCGCTTCCATCGAATTTTGCTCTAAGTGGACGACCGAAAATGCTAAGTTCAGACAATGCGTTTGTGAATTTTTCCGCTTTCTCAAGCACTTCCGCTTTCGATTTCTCAAAAATAATCGGCACGACCACAATCTGAATCGGGGCAACCTTTGGAGGCAGCCTCAATCCCGCATTGTCACCATGTACCATGATTATTCCGCCAACGATACGCGTCGATATTCCCCAGCTTGTTTGCCACACATATTTTTCAAGCTGGTCATCGTCGAGGAACTTAATATCAAAAACCTTTGCAAAATGCTGACCCAGATCATGCGACGTACCGCTTTGAAGCGCTTTACCGTCGGGCATCATAGCTTCGATGGTGTAAGTCTTGTCCGCCCCGGCGAACTTCTCGGTATCGCTCTTCGGACCGGCGACAACTGCCATCGCCAAATCGTCTTGCGCAAAGTCACGATATACATATAGCATCTTAAGCACTTCTTCAAGCGCTTCGTCATACGTTCGGTGGGCAGTGTGCCCTTCCTGCCAATGAAACTCTGTTGTGCGTAAAAATGGCTTAGTTTTTTTCTCCCAGCGAACCACATTTACCCACTGATTAAGTAGCACAGGTAAATCGCGATAAGAATTTATCCATTTTGAGTACATGTGACAGATTATCGCTTCGGATGTCGGTCGTATAGCCAATCTCTCGCCTAACTCTTCTCCGCCCCCGTGTGTTACCCATGCAACTTCAGGAGCGAAACCCTCAACATGTTCGGCTTCTTTCTTTAAGAACGATTCGGGAATGAACAACGGAAATTGCGCGTTAACATGACCTGCGTCAAGTATGCGTTTGTTTAAATGTTCTCGCACATTCTCCCAGATAGCCCAGCCATATGGACGGATAACCATGCAGCCTTTTACAGGCGCATAATCCGCAAGCTCACATCCGAGAACCACGTCCAAGTACCACTGGGACAAATTCTCACTTCGGTCAGTGATGTATTTCTTTTCCTCGTTAATCATTAAAACTCCATCTCAAATATATCGACGACTGCTGCATCGATATGTTCCGAAAGGAAGGCTAATATACCTTATATTTGTAAAAAACAGCACTTTATTACCAATAACGAACCTATTTCAAGCCTCGAATCTACATCGCGTGAGTTTTACTCGTTCATAAGTAGCACTTTAAAACACTCACAAATAGACGTTTCAATTTTTTACTTACTATCTTCAGTCACCTATCCGCTTTCTCGATATCGCTAATTGAGCGATTACGCGGACAGCCGAAATCCAAAGTTAATTGTCCAGAACTAGAACGTGATAGTTTGTACAATCCGTTTTTTTAGCAGATTTTACAGTCACGTACTTGATTCGTGTATGCGCAAATCGATTGAAATTATTAGAACAGCTTGGCTGGTTTTGCGCTACAAAAATCGCACTCTGAACACTTGACGAAAATGCTAGTGAAGTTATTGTTTGGGCGACTTAATATTGAACGAAAACCATGGCTTACGTTATTGTTCAACAGGGCAGCGTTGGAACTGAATTTGTATTGCAAGGCAGTATCGGTGGTTTTAAATCTGGAAGACGGATGCAACTCGTCGAGGAGAATTTAACGGCAGACATCAGACGTGTCAATATCGACCTTCAAGCCTGTCAACTATTGTCGACCGACCTTGTCATTTCAATTTGCAAACTCCAAAAGTCGCTTGAACAAAAGGTTGTTCACGTATTGTTAACTCGTTTACACGGAGTCAATAAAGAAATTAATGACAAATTAAGCCTTAAAGATGTGATTCCATTCGAATCATACGAGAGCAAAGCTCTGAATGGAACAGCATCGCTTCAGTACCTCTGATCGCATTTGCCATCAGCTGTTTCAAATTGCTCAATCGGTTGTCAACTTGTAAATAAGGTTGTACTTTCCTGGAACTTTCCCCTCTCCAGCAACAAACGGAAATGAAACGGTATCTGTTTTGCGCATACAGAATCCTTCGTCGCTGCAAAAGAAAGCCATAACGTCAAATGCCAACTCTCCACTATTTCCCAACTTTACGCCTTTGACCTTAAAAACTAGTTCAGACGGAACGTCGTTAGGTTTTTTGAATTCTACTTCGAGCGGCTCAACTGCAATTCCATCGGGTGCAAAGGTTACATTTACGCCAAGAGGATTATCTTCATTCCAATGACAGTCTTTGGGAAGCTCAAACTTAAATGCAATTGTATTCTCGGTATCCGCAGCGAACTTAATCGGATCGCCAGGTTTGATGCCGTCTATTACCCAAGCTGGCGGGGCTGGTTCCGATTCAGTCGTATCGCTATCGCTGCTCTCGCCGGATGATTCAGTTGTCTCGCCAGTATCCGACATTGGAGTTTCCGATGTCTCATCGCCCGAATCGGCCGGTGAAGGATTAACATTCAAATTAGATACTTCGGAAACCGCATCTTCCGTGTTATCGCTTTGAGGGCATGATGCCAAAAAGCATGTTAACAGATACAAAACACACAAAGCAATGATTCTGACAATCATCTCAAACTCCTTATACTACTTGACCTTACCGATGTCTCCTCTGTACTGCATCCCCTTAAACTGTATATTGCTTACGGCGTCGTAGGCTAGTTTACGGGCAGCGGACAATGTAGCAGCTCGCGCAGTTATGCCAAGCACACGTCCGCCCGATGAGTAAAGGGTACGATGCCCGAGAATCGCATGTTCGTTTACTGTTTCACCTTTACTGACTGCGGCGAGAAATACGCTAACCGGAGGCATTCTAAATGGGTGCATCGTTAGAGTGGTTTCTTCATCGCCAGCTGTCTCCACGCCGATTCGTTCATTTAGAAACGCTACTTTTTCAAGTCCGAAAATTGGTTGAGGTGCCGCTTTACCTTCAGGATATTTTTCGTTCGCTAAAATCACAGTGCAGGTGTTCTCGTTGCTCCAAGATGGACGCGCTCTGACAAGCCTGCGCATAGAACATAACTCTATCATTCTTGCAAGATCGCTTCTCAATAACGGCAGAATTGCTTGAGCTTCTGGATCTCCCATACGAACGTTGAATTCGAGAAGCTTCAGACCTTCGCTTGTTAACATACATCCAAAGTAGATGAAGCCGCAATAATCGAGTTCTTCCGCTTTAGAGCCTTCAATAAAACGAGAAAGGATGTTCGTTTCAAAATCGTTCTTAACTTCTGGAATTGCGTACGGGCTAGGCGCAATCGAACCCATACCTCCCGTATTTGGTCCTTTGTCTCCATCTTTCAGTCGTTTGTAATCTGTAGCGGGGGGAAAAGCGACATATGTTTCACCGTCGAAAAGTCCGATAAAACTTATCTCCTTTCCGCTTAGTCCTTTTTCGATTATTACTTTCTTTCCTGCTGCACCAAATGACTCTTTTACTAGCATTGAATCCAGAGCTGCTTTAAGATTCTTTGCATCGTTGCAAAGGACTACGCCCTTGCCGGCGCAAAGACCGTCGGCTTTTACAGCGACTGGATACCCTATAGATTTTGCGTACTCTTCCGCTTTAGATATATCTTTGACGCCGAAACTTTTCCATTCAGCAGTCGGAATATCAAACTTCTTCATGAATTTTTTAGCGTATTCTTTGCTCGCTTCAAGTTTAGCGGCTTTCTTGTTTGGACCGATCACGTTTATACCGGCTTTTATAAAGCTGTCGGCAAGCCCATCTGCAAGCGGAGCTTCTGGTCCAATCACAACGTAGTTAATCTCCTCTCTAATCGCAGTTGCCACTAGCTCGTCTTTTTTTTCGGGGGATACATTAAGTGATTTGAAACGCGCGCTGTATTTCCCTTCAAGAACTTGCCTGAAACTTGAGTCATGGTGGGAATCGTAAACACCTGGATTATTTTCGCTGATAAACACGCGAGTTACTTGTTTAGACAGCATCAATGAATTTGCGATTGCGCATTCACGACCGCCGTTACCCACTACAAGAATATTCATTCTTTAGTTCCTTTACGCTTAGTATATCTCGTTCCCGACTTAAACTCGGGACCTGCATAACTCGTGGGAAAATCTGCCCACTTGCCAGGTGTAAACTTGCAAAATTCACGCAGAAAAATCATCGGACAATCTCCCTGCGGCCCGTTTCGATTCTTCGAAACGGTACACCAGATTTTATCACTTAGGTTGCCTTTTGCTTTCTTTACTCTTTCCTTATATTCAGGTTTATTTGCGGGACCGGAGTCGGTATCTTCCGGCGGGACATAAGGATACAGAAACAAAACTACATCTGCATCCTGCTCAATACTGCCGGACTCTCTCAAATCGCTTAGCTTCGGTTTCTGCTCGTCCCTAGTTTCTATCGCTCGCGATAGTTGACTACAAGCTAGTATTGGGACTCTAAGTTCAAGCGCAAGCGTTTTCAAACTACGGCTAATCGCACTTACTTCGTTAACACGATTCTCAAACTTTCCGTCTGCACGCATTAGCTGAAGGTAGTCCACTACAATTAGCGCTATGCCTTCAAACTTACTAAGCACGCGCCGCGCAGTTCCTGCTATCTGCCTCACCGTCAGTGAACTTGCATCGTTCATTAAAATGTTGGTTGCTGACAGAGAACGAATCGCCGAGCCGAATTTCGACCATCCTTCATCGTCCAATTCCGCTCTCTCAATTCCGCCAATCGAAACATGCGCTTCAGAGGACAACAGTCTAAGCGCAAGCATATGATTCGGCATTTCTAAGCTGAACATCAGAACAGGATATTTTTTCTTATTAGTTCTAGCAATATGTGTAGCCGCATTGAGAGCTAAACTCGTTTTCCCGATACCGGGTCTTGCGGCTAGTATGTTTAGACTACCTTCATGAAAACCGCCAAGTAATTTATCTAACTCACCAAATCCGCTTGGAACGCCTGCATAAAATTCTTCGTGTGGATTTTCTTTTCGATAGTCATACGTCTCCATCACTTGATTCAGCAGCCCTTTCACCACATCGGCAACGGGATAGTATTCTATGCTGCGTCCGAATCTCGTCACGTCCATTATCGCCTTCTCGGCAAAATCAAGCAACTCTGGTGCCGTCATATCCTGCTTATACGTCTCCTCAACTACGTCTGTGCAGGTTTTTATCAGTTGCCTCATAACGAACTTTTCAGCAACCAATTCCGCGTGAAACTCCGCATGCGCTGATGTTGATACAGATCCTAATAGCGACGCCAAGTATCCCGCTCCACCGCACTTTTCAAGAATCTCGTGAGTTCGTAAATCGTCTATAACGGAAGGTAAATCAGGCTGCAAACCTCGTTGCTTAAGCTCGACCATAGCTTGAAAAATAAATCGGTGCTGGTCAAGGTAGAAGCACTCTGGCTTTATTACCTCACTGATTCTTGTAAACTTGTCGGGATCAAGCATAATAGCCCCAAGAATTTCTTGCTCAATCTCCGGACTTTGTGGCATAACCCTGTCGGTCACTTCGTATTCTTTAACTCTCGGCAATTTCGTCACCGTCCACAATGAGTTTTCCGCCCATAAACCTCAAAATAGACCTACGGGGACAGTGTTATAAACCTTATCCCTGTCTTTCGCAATACCCACATGGCAAGTTGCGGATAAAAAGATAGGTGATAAATAGCTATATACAATTACTAATAAACAACTCACTCACGACTAACATTTGATGTTAATAAACTCCTTCAAGATAACACGCATATCAATGTAATAATATATTTATACATATTCAAACGTGAATCCGTAATGAACGAGTGCGAATGATATGGAAAGGTAGTTGAGCGATCAAACGCACAAGCTAGGCATCAAAACCAAATCTGTCTAGGTTGCATTTGTGTGAGACTACTCTTCTGCGTTTACTGCAACACCTTGAGCTTCTGCTGCTGCTTTTTTCTCTGCTTCAAGGCGCACTTTTTCAGCTAGATCTTTAGCGCGATCTTCTTCGTTCCTCACGATTAGATTCAGTACGCCCTTGATCTCGCTCGAAGCACGAAGTTCAACTGGAAATTCCCCGAGTTGCTTTATTGGAGATGCGAGTTTGATGAATTTTCTATCGAGCTTGACTCGGAATGTGTTGAAAAGCGCTTCGCTAATTGTCGCATTAGTTACAGCACCAAAAAGTCTTCCTTCTTGTCCTGCCCGTGCGTATATTATTATAGCTCTACCGTTCATCGAATCAATAATGGATCTTTCTTCACGAAGGCGCGCGAGGCGTCTTTCTTCGCCGCGTTTCTTTATTGCGGCTATTCTATTAAGCAAGTCGGGACGCGCTGCGTCGGCAAGTTTTTGTGGAATCAACCAATTGCGGGCGTACCCACCTCGAACGTCTACGACGTCCCCGGCTTCTCCAAGATTATCCACATCATCAAGCAGTACAACTCTCATAACGAACCTCCGCGTCAACGGTCGACGCGCTAAACAACTATCTCTTGGTATAAGGAAGAAGCGCCATAAAACGAGCGCGCTTGATTTCACGAGCGAGCTTGCGCTGATATTTTGCTGAAACACCTGTGCGCCTGCGAGGAAGAATCTTGCCTCTATCACTAATAA
>CAZRQJ010000002.1:0-6215 GCA_964602075.1 uncultured Planctomycetia bacterium | reverse complement strand
TCAATCGGCAAATCGGGTTCAAGTTTGAACGGACACGACTTGCGGCTTCTCATTTTATTCTTGAGTCCATCGACTTGTTTTTGCATTCTCATATCTACTTCTCCACGCCTTTACGACGTTTTGCCTTACGGCGTGCCGCTTTCTCAACTCTCTCCGTGTAGTCTGTGATTATGTAGCGAAGCACGTCTGAATTATATTTAAACAAGTATTCGAGATCGGGAACGATTACAGCAGGCGCACGAAATCTATAAATAACGTAAACTCCCTCTCCGTATCTTTTCACAGGATAAGCGAGGAAGCGCTTCGCCCATTTGTCGACGCGATGCAACCTACCGTCGTATTGCCCAACAAGTTCTTCTACTTTAGCGTTTATTTCGGCGAACACCTCTTCAGCAGTCTGCGGCTGAAAAAGCAACATCGCCTCATATTCTTTGGATCTAACTTCCACTTCTACTCCTCTAAACTCGCCTTACTAACGACTAACAAAAGACTTTTACCTCGCTTCGTCTATTTGTTAATTGTACGTACAAACGCGCAAAAGACCATACTGAAAATGAAATGCACACGCCCATACCAGTGGACACAAAAGTGCGAACGAGAATACTAACAGAATTACTCGTTCGATGCAATAGAGCGAAGGCGATTTTTTTATGAAGTGATTCTTTACTAAATCTCTCACTCAAGCGGCTAATAAATAGTATTTGAAAAATTCCAAGTGCTAAATAGATAAAAAAATGACCCGCCGGTATTCTCTGGTCGAGGTACCGACAGGTCCCACAAAAAAAAGTTCAGGCGCCCCAACGGGCTGCGTATACTTTTTACCACACATAAAAGCGTAATGCAAGCGCGCGCGTGCGTTTCTTAAAAAAATCTGGATTCAAAAGGTTTAACGAATCAAGCCTGATTAAGCCTGTACTGCGACAAAGATTTACTTGTTCTCTTCGTCTTTTTCAGTTTCAGCGTCAGAAAAGGTAGGTTCAGATTCAAGCGACGTTTCGTCAGAAACCTCGACGATCGTATCGAAATCGGATGCTTCGGGTATTGAAAACTCCAGATTAGGCTCCAAATGTTCGCTGATTATTGATTCAGGTTCTGTCTCTTCATCTAGTTCAACTTCTTGCTCAACTTCATGTTCCACTTCAAGAGTTTCGGTCGCTTCGGTGTCAGCGACTTCTTCAATATCTTCCGCTTCCAAAACTTTAGTTGGCACGTCTTCAGCGACTACAACCGCTATAGGTTCGATGAGAGTTACCGTTTCGATTTTCTCTTCTATAGTAACAGTTTCGGGAATATGGGTTTTCTTTAGCAGAATAGCTAGTCGGCTAATTTTCCTCGATGCAGTGTTCTTGTGTATGATCCCCTTAGAACTGGTCTGATTAATAACTCGCTGCGCTTCGATAAGCGCTTTCTGTGCATCTTCGATTGAAACATTGGGATTCGCTAGAATTGAGCGTACTTTCTTCACAACGTTCTTCATACGCGTCTTATAATGCAGATTGCGAGCGTGGTTGCGCTCATTAATAAGAACCTGTTTTTTTGCTGTTTTAGTGTTCGCCACTTTGCTTACTCCTGATACCACCAGAACATCGGCACGTTTTAGAAAACAAAATGCGTGCGCGACTACCCGTTAAAACGGGAAGGGTTATTATATTGCAGAAACAGGTTAAGTCAATAGCCTAAGCCAAAAATCGAACATTCAATGAGGAAATGATTTTTGCTTTTATCGTATTCATCTGACACACTGCTACAATCAATCTGTTATGAATGACGAAATTACTCAAGGCAATACCTCTCACGAAAGCGAAATGAACGCTGAAATCAAAACCAAGCCTGTTTGGTTGAGAGTCAAAGCTGTGCGAAGCGCAACTTGGAACTCTATGATGGAAAGTCTTGCAGGGCTTAATACTGTATGTCGCGAGGCGAGTTGCCCGAATATTGGCGAGTGCTTTGGACGAGGCACCGCGACATTCATGATACTCGGCGATGTTTGCACACGTAACTGCAGATTTTGCGGAGTCAATCGAGGACGCACAAATCCCTTAGACAATCAGGAATCGGATCGAGTCGCTGATGCAGTAGTCAAACTCGACCTAAAGCATGTTGTTATCACAAGCGTTACACGCGACGATATTCCCGATGGCGGAGCGAGTGTGTTCGCAGATTGTATTCGCTTGATTCGACAGCGCAAACCTGAAACGACAATTGAAGTGTTAACGTCTGACTTTCGCGGCAACGAATCTGCGCTTGAAACAGTTATGCGAGAGGAGCCTGACGTTTTCAACCACAACGTTGAAACTGTACCTAGATTATACAAAGTCGTGCGTCCGCAGGCAAAGTACGATCAAAGTTTGACAGTCCTTAAGAACGCTAAGCGCATGAAACCGAAAGGATTGACGAAAAGTGGGTTGATGGTTGGGCTTGGCGAAACCAACAGAGAAGTAGAAGAAGTTTTGAGGGATTTGAGAAGTGTAGGAGTTGATTTAGTTACAATTGGGCAATATCTGCAGCCGAATGATACGTTACTAACTGTTCATCGTTATGTGACACCGGACGAGTTCGAACAATACTCGGAAACGGCTCAAAAACTTGGATTTTCCGGTGTAGCATCAGCTCCACTTGTTCGTTCAAGCTATTTTGCAGATTTACAAGCGGGGTATGGCAAGAAATGACCGACAGTCAGTTAGGGTTTTGATCCTATCATTTCAATAAAACGGTCGAACAAATACAGATTGTCACGCGGACCTGGACAACCTTCAGGATGGTACTGCACTGAAAATATCGGGAGCGATTTATGAATGAAACCTTCAACGCTTTCGTCGTTCACGTTTATATGACTTAAAACTAAGTCATGACCTTCGGGGGGAGGAGCTACAGCATAACCGTGATTCTGGGAAGTAATATAAACACGACCACTAAATATATCTTTGACTGGATGATTAGCGCCGCGATGTCCGAACTTGAGTTTATATGTATCAAGTCCGAAAGTCAGCCCTAATAGTTGATGACCGAGACATATACCCATAATAGGATAGTCTTGCGCAAGATCCGCGATCGTATCTTTTAGGTAACTGAAACATGCTTTCGGGTCGCCGGGACCGTTAGATATATATACTCCGTCAGGACTCCATTTGCGCACAACAGAAGCTTCGGTTGCTGCGGGAAATACACGCACTTGAGCACCTCGTTGGTCTAATGCGCGCAGTATCCCGCGTTTAATTCCGCAGTCGAAAGCTGCAACCTTTAACTTGTGTGGTTCTTCTGTTGTTTGACTTGAGTTATCAACCCAATCGTATGGCGCATCACAAGATACACTGCCCACCAAATCCTGCTCTGCAAGGTCTGGCCAAGACGCAGCCTCCGTAATAGCTTCTGCTTCGGTTAACTCGGTAGTGATGATTGCGTTCATTGCGCCAACATTACGTAAGCGTTTCGTTATCTCGCGAGTATCAACACCTTCTATACCGCGCTTGTCTTCCGCAGACAGTTTTTCCGGAAGCGACTTCACAGCCATCCAGGTATCGGTTGAATCAGACAATGAACTTACAACTATTCCGCTTGCGAATATCGATTTAGATTGATCGTCCGAGTCAGTCCAACCGTAGTTGCCAATAAGGGGAAAGGTGAAAGTGATAATTTCGCCTGCATAACTTGGATCAGTGAGTATTTCTTGATAACCAGCCATACTTGTATTGAAAACAAGTTCGCCACCAGTAGTGCCCGGTCGCCCTATGAGTTTGCCGTGCAGCACTAATCCGTCGGCAAGCGCTATGATTGCATTGTTATTAGTCACGTCCGAACACCTATTCTAGCTAGTAGGATAAAACAACGCGCGATTGGAACGCGCTCGTATCAATTATAACCCTATACTTACCATTTGTAATCCATTCGGAGCGCTTGAGATAAACTCATTAAAAAAAGTCAAAGACAAACTAGATTGTATATTGGTTTCGACTTTGTTACTTAATGATGCTTATTCAAAATAGCTCATCACTGTTCCAACCGTCTCTGGATTTGTTGCAATAACTTCTATTACTAGTTTACCGATCCTCTTAACTGATCGTGGGTGTTTTGCGGCGGCAAATCGAAGACCGAATACGCGCTCCGCACTTGCCAAATCCACGCAAAGTATGTAGCTTATTTGAACTCTGTCTGCTGCACCAGTCCTGATAATCTGGTTAAATACTTCAACTATGCCGTTTTGATGCGACTTGTTGAGCAAAGCTATGTCTTGTGTGCCTGTGAACGTTTCAGCAGTAATAAGCCACTCTAACGGCAGCTGCAATGGTATCAGTTTACCCCTCTCAAGAACCGAAACGTCCTCCAGATTCAGTAAGACGCTGCGAGCAAGAAAGGAATCGACGGTAATTATCTCAAACACACCGTTATTCGTTCTCGCCAGTGTGCTGCGCGGGGCGATTTGCTGCAGTAAATCCACAAGTTCACTAACCTTTGCAGGTGCGCATTTGAGAAAATTAATCTGATACTGAAATCCCTGACAACGATATACATTGTTGTAACCTGCAAGTATTTCAACGCTGAAACGCTCTGTCATCTCCGCTAGATCGGCAGGTGTCAATCTATGTTCGCTAACGACTTGAACAGGCTGCGCCAGAACGTTTTGCGATAGAAGAATCGCAGCGATAACTGTGCTTATAAAAAAAACTTTTTGCTTAAGATAGTTCATAATGTCCCCGCTTTACGAAAAGCATGAATATTATACATTAAACAGGTTTAAAGGTTGAGTAGCTAAAAAAAATGTTTGCTGCTAGATTTCTATACAAATCGTTACTCAACCTAGTCGATGTTGTGAAATAAGACACAAAAGTATCAAGTAAATGCCTATAATGGGTTTGCGGTTAAGCTCAATTGTTGGTAACAATATCAACCTTGTGGCATAATTCGTGCGACTTCAGCCGGGAGGATTACTGTCATGATAGTTGGAGTACCCAAGGAACGGTTAACTGGAGAGTTTAGAGTAGGCTTAACGCCGGGGGGCGTGGCTGCACTAACTCAAATAGGTGAAAGCGTTTATATCGAAAAAGGCGCAGGATCGGGCGCACACTTTACAGACGCGGATTACCGTGCAGTCGGTGCGGAAGTCGCACACAGCGCAGAAGAGGTGTGGGGCCGCTCTGACATCGTTGTCAAAGTCAAACAGGTTGTTAAGGAAGAAATAGACTTAGTCAAAACGGGACAAGTCATCGCAGGGTTTTTACATATGGCTATGACGTCGCGCGAAATCTTGGAGAAGCTTGCGTCTCTTAAGGTTACGACAATAGCATATGAGGAAATCACTGATGGCTCTGGAAACTACCCTGTCGTTTATCCAATGAGCGAGTTATGCGGCAGGATGCTGCCGCAGATTGCTGCCAGATACCTTGAGTGTGAAAACGGCGGTCGCGGTGTATTACTTTCAGGAACTGCTGGTATTCCGGCTGCCGAAGTTGTGATCGTTGGAGCTGGCACGGTTGGTGTCCACGCTACAATGGCTTTTCATGGTCTTGGTGCTCATATAACTATTCTCGACAACGACTTGAAGAAACTGCAATATGTACACACTATTCTCTTTGGAAAAGTCAACACAATGCTTGCAAGTAAATACAATATCCGCAAGGTTCTTACCTACGCGGATGTTTTGATTGGAGCGATTCATGCTCCATTTAAGCTAGCAGAACACGTAGTGACTCGTCAAATGATCAAACTTATGCGTCCGCGCGGCGTTGCAATAGATGTAGCGATAGATGAGGGTGGATGTTTCGAAACCAGCAGACCTACCACTCTGTTTAATCCCACCTATGTCGTCGAAGGTATTACTCATTACTGTGTTCCCAATATGACAAGCTCTGTCGCAAGAACTGCATCACACTCTATAACGAATGCAGTATTACCCTATTTATTGAGTTTACTCGATAAAGCTGACATTGCTACCGCTATTGACAACAATCCAACGCTTGCATCCGGTTGCTGCCTTCGAGACGGAAAGATATGTCATCCGCTTCTTGAATTGATTTTTTCCGGAAGTAAAACAACTGTTGAAACGAATGAGGAGTAAACATGGGGCTTAGTGATCTATACAGAAGCAAAGTAACAAGCGCTGAAGAAGCTCTAAAAGTCGTTCATAGCGGAGATAGAGTTTATATTCATCCCGGTTGCGCTACACCTCAAACACTTGTTAATGCGCTTGCAGCTAGGAAAGATGACCTCTATGATGTTGA
>CAZRQJ010000001.1:36258-37938 GCA_964602075.1 uncultured Planctomycetia bacterium | reverse complement strand
GACCAAAGCTAAAGTTTTACACGCATTCAATCACTAATGTTCCTTCGGAACTATCTGACCCTTGTTGTGATTGTAAATCGGATCGTCCAAGTTCTGATAGTGCATAATGTATTCCGCTCGACTAATCTCGTTTTGCCAGTGACCGGTCAAAGACGCGACACCGACGCTTAAGACAAATAGCGCAGCTAATGCGACAAAGATCGCGATCGGACTCATTGGCTTTCTTGAAAACGGAGCGTTCACATAAAGCGTATTTTTAACAGGACACGCATCGACGCACTTTAGGCAAGCGTGACACTCGTCCGCTGTTACTGTCTTCAATTTGTGTACAGTGATAGATGCGGGACACACTTGCGTGCAGGCTTTGCAATCGATACACGTCGCTTTGTTTCGGCGTATCTTTGTCAGACTAAACAAGCTCGAAAAACCGAGAAGCGCGCCGTAAGGGCAAAGATAGCGACACCAAAAATATGGAACGAGCAGTGACAATATAATAAGCGCAATCGTTACATTGAGAGCGAGCGGTGTGATATTCGTGAAGAACAACATCATTTTTATGTCAGCAACGCGATTATACGGGCTGTCGATAAACGCGCTTATGTCTGCGGGTGTCATAACTACCAATATCGCCCAAGCGAAAAAAGCCAGCAGCAAGTACTTGATACTTCTAAGCGGAAAGTCAATCCAAGCGCGTAGTCGAACAGGCTTCTTGAACAACAAGCGGTTGAAAAACGCTAGAAACTCTAAAAAAATGCCGATTGGACACATAGTGCTGCAAAAAGCCCTTTTCAAGAATAATCCTGTGGCGAGTGCAATCAAAAAAATCACAAGACCCGAAGGATGAATCGTTGTAAACTCGCTCGTTTCAAACAAGTGACGTAGACTGATTAGCGAGCTGATAGGGAGAAACGCCTCAACGCCCGGCGGCCGCTCATATGCAGGAAGCGATGGATCAGCGAGCGATGCAACAAATTTCCCAAAATTGTATCCGATAGATACAGTAACAATTAAAAACGCGATCTGCAAAAATAATCGAGCGTACTGTGCAGCAATTTTATCGGTGGCAGATAGAACTGCAACGCCCGTGTATTTTCCGACAAACTTGCCCAAGGCGCTCGGAATCCCAAAAGCGCGTGTTGAATGTGGTTTCTTACGCTTATTCACTGATTCCTTATCGCTCAAACATGATTCATAGCCGTTATCCAAACCGATCACCTTCATAGATTTGATTATACTGGATAATCAAAATCTATTATATCCGATATATAACGTTTTCGGTATTTTTTTCTGATTTGTGAACGTGATGTTGTGAACGAGAAACCGCGTATCAGCGTTTTCAAGCGAATCCGCCATGATTTATGCACCCACGTTGGCACGTGCAGCTTGCTAACTGGGGAATGTGAGAGTGGAATTGATGTAGTGATGCTAGTCGGTTATCAAATCAAATGGGGGCATAAGATAAGATACTCACGGTATGGGATATAGCAATAACTCGAACCTAAAAGATAAAAATAGATTTCGCGAAGTATTGATAAATTACATAACGCTCGTGACCTTCCCCCTTTGTTAGTACCAGTTTGAATGTGTGAACCCCATTATACATATTGATACATCACGCAACAACACGGCTTTCCGAACTCGCGGCGAATACGGCAGGTGAAACATAGGCAAGCGAACTGT
>CAZRQJ010000001.1:16517-36238 GCA_964602075.1 uncultured Planctomycetia bacterium | reverse complement strand
CATTCTGTAATGATTCTTTCAGCCTCTTTCAAGTTGCGAAACCAGTGCTGGTCGAGGCAGTTTTATGCTTGTGATAAGCAAGTATTGTGTCGGGAGTGCGTGCGGCTTGCCGTCGCTTTGGTATACCGAAGCTTGCTTCGGTTGGAAATCGTCGTAGATATCAAGGTTTGAAGTGTCGTAAGTCACCAGCTAGTTCAGAAAAACCGAAGTAGTTCTCAACTCCAGCCACCCGGCTGAGCAGAATGGGTAGTTTTTACTCAATTTCTAAGAAATTTTGGAAGAGTGCGGCATATCAAGGCGCATTCAGAAGCGTAATTGAAAAGAACTTCCCTTAAACATCGCCCTTTCCAGTGCGATTATTTACATGATTCGCGCGTGAAACGGCACAGATAAACAGTCAGAGGCGCATCGTCCCGATGCCGTGAGCGTAGAAACAACCGCAGGCGTTTCTGTAATCAGGGGAGTAAAAAACTTCAGTTTTTTCGGCCTCGACGCACTTCAGTGCGGCGTTTTGCGTGTGTATTAAAAGATCGCCACTAAAGTGGCTTGAAGCCGAAGCGACTGAAGATCGCTTACTCCAAACAAAACGTAGCGCACGCTTCCAGCCTGCAATCCTTATAACGATTCAGATTAATCTTTCGACACAGTATTCAGCAAGCCTTCATAATCGTTCTATCCAGTGTGCCTGTGCTACGTTAACGCCGGCTATGCTCCATACGTTCGCAGACGGCGGATCGCCGCCCGTGCGGGGTTGTTGGAGTTGATACGATTTCCGCGAATCAACCGAAGATGGTCAGCGGGACGCCGACCCTGCTATTTATAATGTGACACGATACTCCGTAACGTGCGGTTAGAAAATCACGACACGGAATGTCGTGTCACAACCAACCCTTCTCCCCAACCTGAACCCTTACGCCGTTCATTCGTCTATTTGTCTGGTAGAATTGCTCGACTCCGCAAGGAGGAGGATAGCGATGCGATTTTTGAGCGGCGCGGCGAATTTGCGCGCCTTGTATGGACTATTGATTGCGATTCTTGCCGCAGTTGTTGCGCTTTGTGCGCCCGGCTGCGAGGGACTCGGCACGTTCGGCGCGCCTTCCGAACGTACGGACAGCCGCGAGCCTGCAGAGGAACCCGAGGAGCCGCCTGCCGCGATTACCGAGAACAGCGCATATTTAGGACCGTTCGGCGGCGCGCTGTCGTTTCAAGGGTGCACGCTCAAGGTTCCCCGCGGCTCGCTTCGCGACGAGGATTTTTTCACCGTACGCTATCCTATGAAACAAGCGGAAAATATAGTAAACGGAACGAATTACATTGTGATGCCCACCGGCAAGACGTTTATGCGCCCTGCTATTATCGAGATAACCTACGATCCGGCGAATCTGCCGGACGGCGTGAAACCGGACGAACTTACAATAGCAGTTTTCAAAGACAGCGTGTGGCGCGAACTTGGCAACGCTATTATAGACAACGATAGACATGCCGTGAGTGTACCGATAACGATGCTGGGTACTTTTGCGATCATTCAGACGCAGTTGAGCATGAACAAGGCGAACAAAGCGCCAGAAGTGACGATTGAAACTGCGGAGATTCCGATGGAAGACGGAAGTCTCAAGGTCAATTTCGACGCCGGAAAATCACTCGACCCGGACGGCACGATAATGCGTTACGACTGGGATTTCGAGGGCGACGGGTTGTTCGATTATTCGAGCCGCGAGGAATCATCGGCTTCATACGTGTTTCCGAAAGTCGGCAAGTACACGACGGTTCTGAAGGTCACAGACAACAATCGTGAACCTGCGAGCACGATTGGAACCGTCGTCGTCGATGTGGACGAGCTTTTTCCGCCAGATCCACCGAGCAAGCTAAATGTCATTATTTCAGCATGGCCGCCGAGCGCAAGAGTGCCGACAAGCGTTCAGTTTGCTGCGAGCGCGGTCGGCGGACTACCGCCGTATATAATCGGATGGGATTTTGGTGCGGGTGTTTCTAGCGACATTTTCAACCCTGTTCAAAGGTATAAGAAAGCTGGTTCAGAGAAGATATTTGTTTATCTGAGCGACCAGTCGGGGCAAGAACTTGCGCGTGAAGTGACACTTAAACTTACTGACATAAGAACTCCGAAAGGAGCAGTTGACAAACCGTTTAAGATGACAGTTTTAACGAGCGCGGAGAAGGGCAGCGCGCCTCTGAACATTGAATTTACCCTCAAATTTGACAACGCGATAGAACCGGTACGCTGGCAGGTTTATTATGGCGACGAACCCGAAGGCGCGGCGAGAGAAAAGGGAGAAGGCAAGAAACTGTCGCATACGTATAAAAAGGGCGGGATGCAGTTGTTCGAGATTATAGCGACTGACGCTCTTGGCAGTGTTGACACAGCGTATGCGCTTGTGTTTGTCGAAGGCGGCGATTCGGGTGAAGCGGTTTCGAGCGGTGGAGCGGATATCGGCGGATTGCGCGAGCGGACTGATCCGGCGAACGCGTTCGACGCGCGCGAGGCGCGTGTTAAAGCGATTGGCTTTCCTGATAAAGAAGACCCAATGACTTGGGAGTTTTCGATTGACGGAATAGCGACAGATGAAACACCTGCGATAGAGTGGGATTTTGGTGATGGTATTGCTGTAAATAACGCTGCGCCGATTCATACCTACGAGAGTGAGAACTTGTACGAAGTGACGCTTGAAGTAGTCGAGAACAACGAGCTTAAGACGCGTAAACTCTGGATACCTGCGTACAAATCTCCCGCATCGGCGATTCAGTTGCCGCAAGAGACGACGGTTGTTGCGCCGTTCACATTAAAACCGAGCGCGATTGTTACCGGTATCGAAGGAGAAGTCGTTTATAAGTGGGATTTCGGCAACGGCAATGTTTCAGCAGAACCAGCGCCGAAGCATGTATTCAAAGAAGCGGGAGATTACGAAATCAAACTTACAATCACCGATAAATCGGGAAATGTGAAGGCAGAGGCGAAGCAGAGAAACTTAAAGGTTCTGCCCCAACCGGTGAACTTCGCAAATGCAGTGGCTTATGTTGAAAAGGATCAAACTACAGACGCAACCAAACTGGTTATACATGGACTTGGCAAGGAAGGAACGGGCGAGATACCGATACCAGCAGGAACAAAGAGCGTGATTGAGCCTTTCTTTTCGAGCGGAGGTGGATATATAGGCTATATTGCGGATGGTTCTCTAAGAATATACGAATCAACGACTGGACGCAGAGCGTTCGAATTTTCGCCTTATTCGGGTAAGGTTGTAAAAGCGTTCGTGTCGAAAATCGGTGATCGCGTGTTTATGAATATCGAAAGGATAGACGGCAATAAGACCGCATATTTGTACACAACCGACGGCGGTTTAATGACGATAGCGCCTGAAGGTAGTAACGCAAGAATAGTCTCTATTAGTGCTGACGGAGCAGTTTGCTTGATTCTGCACTGGAAGGATGCAGAAGCCGCTGTATTGAGTAAGATAGAACTTGATAATAAGACAGGTAAATGGGATGCGCCGCTCGCGCTCTCAAATACGGTCGTCGACGCAATCGTAAGCGCGGACGCGAGCGCAGTCGTAGCCATTAAGAATGACAAGGCGATTATTGAAATCAGCGATGAAGTCAGTGAAGGACTAGTTAGCGGCAGTGCGCGAGAGAAACGATCGCTTGCTCTATCACGCGATGGTTCGATGGCGGCGTGGCTTGAAAATGCTGGTGGCAGCGGTGCTTGGGATATCGTCGCGGCGAAGCGCGTCGACGATGGTCATCTCGTGATGCTCAATCTAACGAGTCTTATAGGTGTTAAAGCAGAGGAACTCGCAATGCTGCCAAGCGGCGATAGGCTTGTTGTCTATACGACTTATACGTCGAGCGCAATTTCATATCCTAACGAGAGTAAAACTGCCGAGAGCGTATCAGGGTCGGTAGTAATCGAGACCGACGAAAGTAAAACGTCAGGCGAGGAAAATGTGCAAATTGAAAGTGCTAAAGGCGACGGCGTAGCCAAGACCGGTTTGTTTATCATCAACCTTGCGAGCGAGACGCCTGAAGTTACATTTGTTGCAACAGGATCGTCGGTATTTGCGGTGGGATCGAGGCAAGTAAAAGAAAATAATGGCTAAACGTTTTGCTCACCGCATCGGTATAGACGTAGGCGGCACGTTCACGCATGGAGTCGTCTTGAACCCGAAGCGCAAAGTGATTGCGACTGCGCGCGTTCCGACAACGCATCATGCGAGATTCGGTGTCGCAGAAGGTGTTTTGCAAACACTGGAACTGCTTCTGGAACATGTGCGCGCGGACGAAGTCGATGTCGTAGCTCATTCGACGACACAGGCGACAAATGCAATTCTAGAAGGCGATGTTGCACCCGTATGTCTAATTCCGATTGTGCCTTCTGTGCACCGCTCATTAGCTGCAGCGATCCTTAATGGAAAGTCGATTGAGCTTGGCGAATCGAGCCAAATTAGATTGTGCGGATTTGTGTTTACCCACGACGAACTGAACGCGCTTACAGCCCGTAATGATGAATATTATTCAAAGATAGGCGAAGCGCAAGCGATAGCGCTTGTGGAATCGCAAGGCACGGACGACCCGACGGGCGAGTGTGAGTTAATAGTCGAAGACTGGCTAAGAGAATTGGGATGCGAGCTAAGCATAGTCAAAGCGAGCGACCTTTCGGCGCGATTGGGACTGAAACTACGCGCGACGACGGCGGTAATAAACGCGGCTATGATTCCTAAAATAGTTGAAACAGCGCGGTATACGCGCGATGCGGTCGCAAAGGTTCTTCCTCGAGCGCGCCTCCTAGTTATGAAGAGCGACGGCGGCGTTATGGACGCGTTTGAAATGGAGCAGCGACCACTCAACTGTGTACTGTCGGGTCCTGCGGCAGGTGCAAGCGCGGCGATACACGTGTCACGCATAAGCGACGGTGTGTTTCTTGAAGTCGGTGGTACATCTACCGATATTAGTTTAGTATCGGCGGGACGCGTGCGTAAGCGTGCCGCGACGCTCGGCGGTCAAATTCTGCATTTACGTTCACTTGATTTACGAACCGTTGGCGTTGGAGGCGGATCGTTGCTTTGGATTGACGGGCGCGGACGACCGCGGTGCGGACCGCGCAGCGCTCACATTCTAGGATTAAAATACTTATCGTATCCTAATCCGTCGGTGTTTAGAGATGGTGGATCTCTCGTTAATGCAGACGAATCGCCGAATGAGTCAATTGAAGTTGATTTAAACTCACATCGTCCGTTTTTGTCGGTAAAAACGTTTAGTGTTTCGTATGGTGTTACGCTTACTGATGCTGCGAACTATCTTGAAATCATTCCAAAAAGCGATCCTGCTTATAGCAAAGTCGAACTGATCCGAGCGGGATTTGAGGCTGTCGCTAAGTTGATAGGAAAGAAACCAAAAACGATAGCGCGCGCGATGCTTGACGAATGTCGCGAGCGCGTTATCGCAGCCGTTCGTGAATTGATTACGGATAATGAAGCGCGGCTCGACGACCTCGTAATAGTTGGCGGCGGCGGCGGAGTGCACTGCGTAGCGGAAGAAGTAGCGAAAGCGCTTGGGCGACCATTCGAGGTTTCTCCATATCCAGCAGTTGTATCAGCAGTAGGTGCGGCTGTTGCGGTGAGCACGTTTACACATGAAGTGTTTTCTGCCAATCCAGACGAATCAGAGATGCGTAATCTCCGTTTGCTTGCTGAAACCGAGTTAGATATTCTCGGTGTAGCACGCGATCAGATGCGAATAAACATTGAATACGATGCGCGCCAGAAACTTTTGCGTGTTGAAGGCGAGGGTACGCTTGGATTCGAACATACCGAAGCGCTCATTTCCGAGAGTGAGCTTGTCGAGCGAGCCATGCATATCTGCGGTCTGACAAAGGCGACATGCAGCGTAGTCTATTCGAAAGGTTCGACGTTTGCAGTCGAGTTTTCTACCAAATCCCGCGGTATATTTGGCGGTGAAACAAAAAAACTTGTATGTATGGACAGATTCGGGCGGTCGCTTCTAATTGTTACCGATGTTCAGATATCCATATTAAACGCCGATGAGTTTATTGCGAAAATCGAGTCGCTTCTGATGAATAACACACGTTATACGGACGGCGGTGAAAGCGTACCGGATATTTTTGTGCTAACCGAATCGCAGATGTTAAATTTTGCTAGTTTTAGCGATAACTCTCAAGTGATTTCAGCGGTTGCTACGCGCAGGGATGAAATAATTGGTGAGTGTCTCGTGATTATCAGAACCAAGAAGTGATTTTGAGAGCGTCCTTTTCGCTCACACAATAACATTATTAGTTGTAAAAACGGAAAAATGAAAATAATCGAATTCTCTGTGATATCCTGCTTGTTTCCTTAATTTAAGACAGATGAGGTTATTATGGCACAGGTATCGGTCGATAAAGTGCGCAATATTGTATTAGCCGGGCATGGCGGAAGCGGTAAAACCGTGCTAGCTGAATCTCTTTTGTTTGCCGCTGGAGCAACAACGCGAATGGGTAGAATCGAAGATGGAAACACCGTCAGCGACTATCATGCTGAAGAGATTAAGAGGCGCTTTACTATATTCACGAGCATGATTCCGTTCAAGTTTGAGGATTGTCAGATTACGATTCTCGACACGCCAGGCTATCAAGATTTCGTCAGCGAAATGATAGGTGGAATCGAAGTAACCGACGCGGCGATTATTGTTGTCAACGGGCAATCAGGCGTCGAAACCCAAACGGAGAAAGCATGGCACTATTGTGAAGAATCAAAAATGCCTCGCCTGATATTCATTTCCCAGCTTGAAAAAGAAGGTGCGGACTACTATCGCATTTTAGACGACTTACGTAAACGCTTTGGAACATCCGTTGCGCCGTTCGTTATTCCTATCGGAGACCAGCACACAGTTAATGGTGTTGTTGATGTGCTTTCTGGTAATGCGTATTACGTTGACGGCAAGAGTGCTCGGATTGGCGAAATGCCTGCCGATATGAAAGACAGAGCTGAGGCAATGCGAATCAGCCTGACCGAAGCCATCGTCGAAAACGACGACGCTTTAATGGAACTTTTCCTTGCGGACGAACCAATACCGGCAGACAAGCTGATTGCCACGATGCGCAAAGCCACACTCAACGGCTCGCTCGTTCCCGTATTCGCAGGCGTTGCGGAGAAACTGATTGGAGTTCACCCCCTGCTTAACGGTATACGTGATCTCTTACCGAGTCCTAAGCATTACAACAAATTCACGGGTACGAAACCGGACGGCACGGGCGAAGAAATCCGCCGCTGCGATCCGGGTGAACCATTCAGCGCAAAAGTGTTCAAAGTTGAAGATTCGCCGATGGGAACTCTAACATTTTTCCGCATAGTTTCCGGCAAGTTGAAGCCCGGCGATCAGCTTCTGAATCCCACTAACCGTTCACAAGAAAAGCTTCCAGCGCTTATCCGAATGATGGGTAAGAACCGTGAAGACGTTATGGATGCTTGCGCAGGGGACATAGTTGCGACAGTAAAACTCAAGGACACGCATCGCGGCGACACGCTGTGCGAGAAAGACCATCCGATTATCTTTACCAGCGTGAAATATCCATCACCTTTAGCGTTCGAAGCGATCGAAGTCGAGAGTAAGGGAGATCTTGAAAAAGTCTCTCTGGGCTTAAATGCATTGTCGCGCGAGGATCCTACATTATTCTTTGAACAAGATCCTGAAACTCGCGAACTCGTGTTGAAAGGAATGGGCGAACTGCAGCTTGAAGTCTATCGTTCGCTTGTTTGTGAGAAATACAAGATTTCGTTTGGATTCACAGAGCCGAAGATTCCGTATCGTGAAACAATTCGCGCAACTGCAAATGCACAGGGTAAACACAAGAAACAGACGGGCGGACGCGGGCAATACGGCGATGTCATGCTCGAACTGGCTCCTAAAGGGCGCGGTGAAGGTTACGAATTTCAAGATGCTATCGTAGGCGGTGTCGTGCCTGGCAAGTTCATTCCCGCAGTCGAAAAAGGTGTTATTGAAAGCATGGAAGCTGGTCCGCTTGCCGGCTGTAAAGTCGTAGATATTCACGTGAAACTTTATTTTGGTTCATTTCACTCGGTAGACTCGAGTGAAATGGCATTCAAACTCGCGGCGGGTCTCGGATTTAGAGCTGCATTTGAAAAGGCGCGTCCCGTTCTGCTTGAACCGATTTATTCCGTACAAATAATGGTGCCTGATGCGTTCATGGGCGACGTGATGGGTGACATTAACTCACGTCGCGGACGCCTGCAGGGAATGGAAGCGCCGGCGCCGGGTGTTCAGGTTATCAAAGCGAACGTTCCGCTGTCCGAGCTATACAAATACGTGAACACGCTCCGCTCGATGACGCAGGGACGCGGCAGCTTCGAAATGGAGTTCTCGCATTACGAAGACGTACCAGAGGAAGTGGCGTCCAAGATTATCGAAGCCCACAAGAAAGCGAGAGAAGAAGGCTCGTAGGAAATCGTAACGCAGGCTTCCAGCCTGCATTTGTTGCGCTTTAATTTGTTATTTGATATATTCTCTTAGGTGCTAAGTTCAACGCCTCGGTTCATTATTTCGCTTTTAACAAAGCCGCTTCGTGTTTCGTTCTTTTTTGACGGTATCAATAAAAATTCTATTTTTACGATAAGCTCCCGCGGATAGCCTGCATCTATCAAACATTTTCTCAATCGGTAAATTCTATCGCGTACGTGATAGAAAAGCGACGGTGCAAAAAGGGCTATGTCGATGTCGCTGTAAGCGTTGAATTGCGATTCATCAAGAGCGCTTCCGAAGAGATACACTGATTCAAGGTCGGGAATAACACTTGATTTGATTACTTTTCCGATGTCGGCAAGCACTTGAACTAAATTGCTTTCTCTAACAACCATTCAAACACCTCCTTCGTGTCAGTTCGCAGTCGCTCTATTTCATAAAGATCGTCAAAAATGCTGCATTCTTCTAAGTCGGGGTACTTGGAAAATACATAAATACCGTCTAGTTCGTCCAATGTGATGGCAATATTCTCGGGCATATCCGATGAGAATTTAAGTTCGAGAGCTAACCTGTGCAACGAATGGACTCTGGGTGGATATATTCCTTTGCATTGCAGAATAAAAAGACCTTTAAGCAGCAGTTCGACTGCATGATGGCATTCGAAAACTATTGCTTCGCCTCGCGAGTCCAACTCATGATCGAATGCCGCGTCAAGGTATCTTTTCGCTCTATCCATCCACAATTCATAACTCTCAACTGTCATAGTCTCTGATATTATACAGGATATCTTTACCCTCTCGCTTTAATCGCTTCTATTGCACGGTCGAGGTCTTCGGGGATATCAACAGCAATCGGGCGGTAGTCCGTGTTGACGACGAGTATCTTAATCCCGTTTTCCATCGCACGCAGCTGTTCTAGCGACTCGGCTTTTTCGAGCGGCGTGCGTTCAAGTTTGCACAGCCGCAAAAGCGTTTCTTTTTTATACATGTAAATCCCGATGTGAAGTTTGTAGCTTGCATGTTCGATTGCGCGAGGGTAGGGGATTGGGAAGCGGCTGAAATAGAGAGCGTATCCCGCTTTGTCCGTGACGACTTTCACGGTACTCGGCTGTTCGAGCAGTTTTATATCGTTCTCCGTGTCGCACGGATTCGCGAGCGTGCCCATATCAGATTCAGTTTGTATCATTGCTTCAATCATATCGTCAACCGCCGCGCCTTTGATTAGCGGTTCGTCGCCCTGAATGTTGATGAAATAGTCGGCGTCGGTGCGTTTGGCGATTTCACCAAGCCTGTCCGTTCCGCTCTCATGGTCGCTTCTTGTTATTTCGACTCGTGCGCCGAACCCGCGCGCCGCCATCGCGACTATCTCCTCGTCGGTAGCAATCACGAGATCGGTCAGAAGCTTCGACTCGCTCGCGCCGCGCCACACCCACTCCACCATCGGCCTCCCGCATATTTCGGCGAGCACCTTGCCGGGAAAGCGCGTCGACGCATACCGCGCCGGTATCACACCAACGATTCTCAACGGTTTAATCGGTTCTGACATGGTTGCTTCCTTCTTAGTTTTCTCGCAGGCAAGCCTGCGACAACAAAGCGGCGGCAAGCCGTACGAACTCCAAAGAGCTTCGCTCCTACTGCACCTTGACGGGAAAGCGCGTCGACGCATACCGCGCCGGTATCACACCAACGATTCCTAACGGTTTAATCTGTTCGGTCATGGTTGCTTCCTTCTTAGTTTTCTCGCAGGCAAGCCTGCGACAACTAAGCGGCGGCAAGCCGCACGCACTCCGGAGAACCGCTTGCGCGGTTCAAAAGAATAGGTTCGCGGACAGGAATATCCGCGCTACGTAGCGCAAAACGCGTTACTGCACCTTGCCTTTCGTAACTTTCATGAAGATATCTTCGAGGTCGTTGACGGCTTCTTTGAAGGATTTGACTTTGAAGCCGTTCGAGATGAGGTGCGCCATAAGAGCGCTCGTTTCGTCGTCTTTGCCCTCGAAATGCACTTCGAGCGCGTCAATGTCGCGCTCCCAGACGTTCGACACGCTCGGATAGAGTTTAAGCAGTTCCACCGCCTTATCAAGGTCGGTTCCGTCGGCAAATTCAATCAGAATAAGCTGCCCCGTTGAAACCTGCTTGAGTATCGCGTTTATGTCGCCGCTCACAACCATTTCGCCAAGCTCGATTATGCCGACTTTGTTGCAGAAGTCGGAAAGTTCGCTCAAAATATGGCTTGAAATGAAGATGGTTTTGTTCATGCTCTTAAGCTCTTTCAGAAGCTCGCGCATCTCGATGCGGGCGCGAGGGTCGAGACCGCTCGCAGGTTCGTCGAGGATGAGTACGTCGGGGTCGTGAATAAGCGTGCGGGCGAGGCAGAGACGCTGCTTCATTCCCTTCGACAGCTCGCTCACGAATGCGTCGCGTTTGACGCCGAGGTTTGTTAGCTCCAGCACTTTATCAATGATGGACGCGCGTTCGGAGCGCGGGATGCGGTATGCCGCGCCGAAGAAATCGAGGTATTCCCAGACGAGCAGGTCGTTGTACACGCCGAAATAGTCGGGCATATAGCCGATGATTTTACGCACCTTGTCCGGTTCTTTTACGACGTTGTAGCCGCCGACAAAAGCCTCGCCGTCGTTCGGGATAAGCAGAGTGGCGAGTATGCGGATCGAAGTTGTCTTGCCGGCGCCGTTGGGACCGATGAAGCCGTATATATCTCCCTGTTCGACCGAGAAGTTGACGCCTTTCAACGCTTCGACGTTCTTGTATCGTTTAACCAGATTGCGCACTTCAATCATCGGCATATAAAAGTCCTCCAGTGACGTGGATGATTATAGCGCAGAAAAGGAAGCAGTATTGTGTGTTTGCGCCTTGTGACTTTTCAAAGGTCAATAGACACATAAAGCCTCGTAAACAGAAATTGAATTTCTAAGCTCGATAGTGTCAATGAGGTTTGTTTGAGTGATAATGATTTTTCCTTTTTCTAACACCTGTTCGAATGCGTATGACATTTTCTTTGCGCAACACTGCGAGTTTGCGCGGCGGTAGGATGTTAACTCCAGCATTACCGCAGAGCCATCAATACTATTTAACGCCGAACTTGCCTTCGCCTGTGCGGTATTGAAGAGCTTCGGCGATGTGATGGATTTTGATTGCGGGGGATGCGTCGAGGTCAGCGATCGTACGTGCGACGCGCTTGATTCGCTCGAATGCGCGAGCGGACAACCCTAGTTTCTCGACACCGCGAATCAGAAGATTGCGGCAGGCATCGTCGAGTTTGCACATTTCGTTTGTGAGCTTCGGCGTCATCTGTGCGTTGCAATAAATGCACCGTGAAAACGCTCCGGATTCGTCATTCTTTGAACCATCTTCGCTAATCAGCGCGCGCTTGCGGTATGCGGCAAGCGGTTTGTCGTATTCTATTGATTTCTTTTTTTGAGTTTGGCGCGGTTTGAATCGTTCTTCTAAATCGTCGATTGTATTGTCAGTACGAGATTCTGCCGTCAGCGGCAATTGAGCTACAGCGGATTTGCTCGTAACAGCAAGATCGATTTCGTTTAATGAATCGGCATCGATAGGAGCAGGAGGCGCGCTAGCGATGCGTATTTTTGCGAATCTTTCAAGCTGCATTTTACGTGCCGTTTCAACACGCTTACGTACTTCTGCCGATGATTCGCCTGTGGGTTCTTCGGTTGCTAGTTTATCGGTTGTAAGGCGCGGCACCTCGATAGTGATATCAATTCTGTCCCACACAGGACCCGACAATCCTTTCCAGTAGCGCTGAACGTCACCCATTCTGCATGAGCACTGTTTCATAGGATCGCCGTAATAGCCGCAGGGGCAGGGGTTGAGCGCGGCAACGAGTATGAAGCGGCTTGGGAATGTGAGCGATAGTTGTGAGCGGCTTATAGTCACATCGCCGTCTTCAAGCGGCTGTCGCAGATGTTCAAGCGCGCCCCGTGAAAATTCGAGCATTTCGTCAAGAAACAGTACGCCTAAATGTGCAAGACTAATTTCACCGGGGCGCGGTATAGACCCACCGCCAATCAGTCCAGGTAAGCTTACGCTGTGGTGTGGATTCCTGAATGGTCGCTCGGTTACAACGCCGGTAGCGCGCGTCAATAGTCCCGCAACGCTGTAAATACGCGACACTTCGAGCGCTTCGTCAACTGAAAGTGAAGGCAGGATTCCCGGCAAGCGCTTAGCAAGCATTGTTTTACCGCTGCCGGGTGGACCTATCATAATTATGTTATGACCTCCAGCAGCAGCCACTTCGAGAGCGCGTTTCGCTTGCTCTTGACCACGAACTTCCGAGAAATCTGAATCAGTAAGACGTTGCTTCAGAAGTGAACTCACGTTTACGGGTGCGTATGGCTTTATGTCTATATTGTCGCGCGCCCAAGAAATAAGTTCGGCGAGGTGTGAAAATGCCATAACCTTGATGCCGCTGACAACTGCCGCTTCTGGAGCGTTATCACGCGGCACAACAACGCCTTTGATTTTAAGCTCGCGCGCCAACATCGCTGCGGGTAAAATGCCACTGACAGGGCGAAGACTGCCGTCGAGCCCGAGTTCGCCGAGTATCAAATAACCAGCAAGTTTATCTGTAGAACACTGACCATTTCCGATAGCGATTCCCAACGCTATGGGTAGGTCGAAGTGCGTTCCTTGTTTCGGCAAATCTGCTGGAGCAAGGTTGACTGTGATGCGCTCATCGGGGAATTCGAGATCTGAATTGACAAGCGCACTTCGCACACGCTCGATACTTTCTTTAAGAGCTTTGTCAGGCAGCCCAACTATGTTGAACTTGAAGTCACTGCTATGTGTCAAGTCGCACTCTACAAGTACAGGCTCGGCATTTAATCCAACGATACTAACCGTTTCAAGCGTTGCAAGCATAGATGCTGATTATAGCAAAATACACGCGATCATTTTTGTTACGTGTGTTGTGTTTGTCAATTAAAAATATGTTGCCAAATATAAAAAGCGGGGCTTTGCGCCCCGCTTTTGATAAATAAACAAAAAAAGTGATGCCGATGCCGGTTTACTGCATTAACTAACCGATGCAATTCCTCCGGTGATAGTTACGGTGCATGCGGTCCATGTTTCATCGTCTACGGTTAGGGTGAATGCATAATTTGATGTACGTTCTTCTGGCGTGTTTGGATTGACAATGACTCTAATATTACAAGGCACAGATTGTGTTGTTTCGTTGTCGCTGTCATGGTCGGCGTAGTATACAACATCTATTCGATATGTTCCATCGGCAGGCGTCGTACATGTGAAGTTTTCAGGGCCGTAACCGCTCGTGTTATCAACGTCGAGAGAGCCTTCTGCAATGGTTTTACCGCCGTACCACGAGTGTCCACTCGGTGAGTAAGTGTGCAAGTCAATATCGCTCTGACCCGCTCCCCATGTGAGCGTTGCTCTAAAAGCAAACTCACCTTGGAAAATCACTATGAATTCGTCAGTCATCGTTTCGCCTTCGCCGTTGACAGCGCGAACACGAATCTTATTTTCGCCAAGATTCAAAACAACTTTATGGTCGAAGTTACCGTTGTCGTCGTCAATTTGGAACAACGATTCTTCGCCGTTGTGAACAAGAATCAATTTTGGTCCATCTAGGTTTGTTGCTTGACCCACGATGTGCGCTATACCGCTAGTTATTTCTTCTGGTGACTGTTCGACTCGCACGTCTATGAAAGCTGGAGGCTGCGTAATGTCACCCACGTAGTTTGGAAGCGTGATGTCAAGCGTATGAACTCGATTTGCTACGAGCACTTGCTCCATTACTGTTCCGAATCCGCGTCCTCTGAACGTGATGATGCGCGGACCTTCCGGGACGTCCAACAACCTGAATTGGCCGTTGCCGTTCGTAGTTGTAGAAAAAGTTTTTGTGCCGTCGGTAGTTGAAACGCGAATGCCCCCAATCGGAGTACCGTCCTGCAAGTGAACCAAACCGAGTATAACGGGGCCGCTCGGAATCTTCACAACAACGCCATCGCTTCGTTCGCTCGTGGTATTCCAAAACGCACCGATATCTACGCGATCTACTTTGTAGATATAAGCTTCGCCGGCTTCAGCCGTGCCATCATACAATCCATATACGTTAGGACCTATATCATCCCCCCAGCTGTATTGAGAGTCAGAAGTGGAGACAACTTTGAAGTCCGAATCAGCACCTGTCGATCTCCAAAGCCTATATCTAAACGCATATGGATTTGGCGCTTGATTTGCGCCAGTCTGGAAGTAAACCCAGACTGAATGCAGTTTGCCGCCTTCAGTAATAGGTTTAGCATTAACAGAAGCTTGGACTATTTTTGGAATGGATACGTCTCTCATTACCTCGTTAACGATTATTGCGCCAAGAAGCAGAGGTGGAGCTATTAGCAACGCAAACGATGCTGAACCCACAACAGCTGGTATACTGACCGCACCACCAAGCCAGTAGCCTAAACCAGTAGAAACGCCTGCACCTGCAACTGCCCCAATAACTTTTGTTGTAAATGGAATTGATGCCCATTGTTCGTATAAACGTTGTTGAAAGCTTGCATCGTTCTGGGTTCCTCGATAATTCGGGTAAAAGTTAACCCAATCTCTAAGAGCAGTCGTTGCTTTCCCGTCGGTTTCTACCCATCTCAAGAAAGATAGATTCAAAAAGAAATATTGGAACGGATCCAGTTCGGTATCAGTTGTCAGAATCGGTGCCGATGCAGGAATCGATTCGCCTTTGTGGAACTGCATAATTATCGCCATCGATGCTGGTTCGTCTTTGTGCGCCCACGCATCGTCAAGCGACGCTTGAATCCAAGAAATAATCGCTGCGACAGAAGGGGTTTCTGTCCAAACTAGATCTTCTGTCCATGATTGAGCTATGTTGCCTAGTTTTACGGTTTCGCCGGATAAAAGCCGTTCGGCTAAATTTCTAGCGCCTTCGGGACGGAGACTGTAACTAGCTTCACCAACGACTGTCGAATTGAGCTGGACTCCGTTTTCGTCTAATGCACCAATTTCGGGACCACCGAAAGCCATGATGTAGGCTACAAATAGTTGCGCAGCCTCATCAACAGTCATTGTTGTTATGTCTCGATCCAGAACTTGAGCAAAGAAATCTTCAATTTCTTCGGGGTTGATTTGAATGCGAGCGCTTGAAACTCCTTCAACTCCTAACGCATAAGGGCGGACTTCGTAAGAGACATATCTATCCGTGGGAGCTGTTGTATCTGTAAATGTGTATGTCGGTATAACGCCTTCGCCATTCGTTAGTTCGCGAGGAATGTCAGTGACTAAGGTTGAAACGTTTTCAATAGAGCTTTTTCGATAGAGGCGATACCCCTCAAGCGTGTTTAAGTAGTTTTGCGCTATTGGAGTTATGTCTGAAATGCCAACCTCTCCGTCGCCATCGCCGTCAACTGTGATATCGAGTAAATCCTCCGAGTTGTCGTCGACTTTATTTAGGTAACGCTGGGCAATCGGTGTAATGTCAGGAAGGTCGTAATCACCAATGTTCTTTTCGTTCCAGCTAATGTCATATGCGTCTGATTGGTTTTTTACCCAAAGCAGTGTATGGACTCGGTTAACGCCATCAACAGGGACTGCGCTTGGCACTCTCCCAACGCCACTGAAAGGAATGCGGCTAAAATAGATACTGATTAAGGGGTTGTCAATGTTTGTTGTTAGTGGTGCAAGTTTGGGTACAGCAATACCAAACGGAACAGCATCTCGCACGGTTAACATCGTCAAAGCGATTGTTTTATCTTCGAGTTCATCGGATAACTCGTATTTCACCGGTGTAAACACGCTCGAATCGTACTTGATTTCGCCGATCAGCTTTCCTTCTAAAAGGTTGCCGTACACTTCGACGAGAGTTACCTCGCCTGCGTCTTTGGATACAATCCGAACGTATTGGTTGTTGCCGGATAGATCGTTGTATGAAAACTCGTGGTTCTTAATGTCTAAATTGGGGATGTTTGATGTTAGTGATGAGTTGTGCTTAGAACAACCGACGTTTATCAACGATAGTAACGACACGAAAATCAAAACCGCAAGGGCTGCGGATTTACGAAGTAATCCTAAATTCATAGCGTTCCTCCTTAAAGACCCATATATGATAACGAGAATTGTTCGAATTTACACGTTGTTTAAGCAATTTTTTAAGAACTTGACAAGGAATAACGTTTTAGTTTGCAGTTCGGACTCGTTTGACTGTGAATATTGACGCAAGAGGATTCAAGTCATATACTATTATCTTGTGCTTGACAAGTTAAGGAGATTTTTATGACATTTGTACTGCAACCTTTAGAAGGCGATAAATATCTTTACGATTTGTACGCTAAACTGCTCGAAGAAAGGACGATTTTCATAACCGGCGGTATAGACGATGAGATTGCGGATCGTGTTGTCGCGCAACTTCTATATTTAGACTCAATTGAACATAAGAAGGACATCTTGATGATTATCAATAGTCCTGGAGGCGCGGTGACTGCGGGTCTCGCTATTTTCGATACTATGAACGCAGTTAAAAGCTCTGTCGCGACTCTGTGTATCGGTCAAGCAGCAAGCATGGGAGCAGTCCTTATGCTTGGAGGAGCTAAAGGTAAACGTTACAGTCTTCCAAATTCGAGATTCCTTATCCATCAACCGCTGGGTGGTGCACAAGGTACTAGCACTGATATTGAAATTCAAACTGAAGAAATACTTAGAATAAAGGAATTTCTTAATGAATTGATATCTGAAAAAACCGGACAACCGCTCGATAAAGTTAAGAAAGACACCGATAGAGACAAGTTTATGAGTTCTGATGAAGCGCTTGAGTATGGGCTGGTTGATAAAATAGTGAAAACATTTCCTCGCGTATGATGTTTCCACCTCTGTGGATGATTAGCGGGGGGGTATGGCGAAAATAGAAATTGGAAAACCTGTTGTTGTAGTGACTGGCGGTACGCGGAATATCGGAAGGGCAATCTCGTTAAAACTTGCTCATAACGATTACGCAGTTGCTGCGAATTATCTAAGAGATGATGATAGCGCGCAGAAGACGCTAGATGTTTTAAGTACCTTAGCTCCAGAATCTATAATAATCAGAGCTGATGTCACTACTGACGAGGGAGCTGAATACCTGATTAATAAAGCTATTGATGCATTTGGGCGAATTGACGCTTTAGTAAACAATGTCGGTCCGTTTATGATCAAAGACGTTGTCCAAATGAATCCTTATGAGTGGAAGAACATTATTGACAGTAATCTATCTAACGTTTTCTATTGTTCTCATTATGTACTTCCTCACATGCGGAAAAAGCGAAATGGAGTTATCGTCAATATAGGCGCGCCTCGCACTAGCAATGTTAACGCGATGGGTGCTTATGGTATTGCTAAGACAGGAGTTGTAATGCTTGCTAAGTATATTGCCAAGACAGAAGGGAAATTTGGTATTCGCTCTAATGTCGTCTGCCCTGGGTTTATTCATACAGACTCATATAGCGACGCAGAAATTGAAAAGTGGACGCCATCAATTCCGCTTGGGAAGTTCGGCTCCGTAGAAGATATTGCGGAAGCAGTTAGCTTCTTATTGAGCGAAAAAGCAAAATACATTTCAGGCGCTGTTCTTGACGTAACGGGCGGGGCATGGCTTTAGCCGTCATGAGCAAGTCAGCTGACCAATAGCGACAAAAAAACGGGCGGTTTCCCGCCCGTTCTTTGAATGAAATCGCCTGGATGTTAATCCATCAATAATTAGAGTGGTAGTGGTTTTGAAGATCCGGATCCTGAATTACCTTGCGATCCGCCTGGTGTCGTTGAGCCATCTCCGCCATCTTCCCATCCGCCGGGTTCAGTTGGAGGAGGAGTTCCAGGAATTCCTATTCCGCCCCAACCGCCTGTTCCTTGCGAATCAATCGGCCAAAGATAGAACTCCATCTGTGGGTATCCGGGGTCTACCCAGAACCAAGTGTAGAGATTCTGATAACCCTGATCTTCCGCGTCAATGTCGATAGCATACTCTGTAGAGACGAGATTCATCGTGAAAACGCCTTCACTATCAGTAACAGCATCATCCCAGTATTGATTGTCGCGAGACACAACGTACAATCTTGCGCCAGCAACAACTTCGCCTGTGGTGCCATCTACAACTTTGCCTGTGAAAAACACTGTATCCACTGTTGGCGGCACATAGCGTTCGAGTTGATAATCTATGTTGAGTACGTGGTCTTCGATTATCGAAACTTCAACTCCCTTTGCGGCATATCCCACTGCATATGCGCCAACGATCCACGTATCCCATTCGGCTGTAGTCGCTGGGATGTTATCGATACGGAAGTATCCGTTTGAATCTGTGAATGTAAATGGGTCGCGGAATGGTTGTACACAATTAACTAAGCAGTCCTCGATGGGTTCGCCGTCTTCATCTACAACTACGCCTTCTACGCTACCAACAGGAGTGTTAACGAGCAACACCTCAACTTCGGTAGTTCCATCCGGAGACACATCTACCATCTCGTTGAAGGGAAGATGGCGATATCTGTCAGCAAAAACGTAATATGGACCCGCAGCCAAACTATCGATCGCAAAGTCGCCGTTTTCATCGGCTTGCACAGAGTAATAACCCGTGAAGTAATCGGGAGGCATTTCCTGACTCGTGCCGCGTTTGTTACGTTCGTTAAACAAGAACTGCATGAACATTGGATTGTCGAATTCGTTATTACCGTTTTGAGATCCAGCCGAGGGAGGAGCGGAGTCTGCCATTGGCATAGGCATACCACCTGAACGATCTGCAAATTCAGCAGCAGCGTCATTAGCGGTATTTACCATACCGTTCATAAAGGTCGAATCAACCATAGGCATTGCCCAGCCGCCACCGTTGCCACCCTGGAATATGAATTCAACCCAAGCGTTTGGAACAGGGTCGCCGTTTTCATCTATACAACGTCCGGAGACTGTAGTCATTACAAGTGGATCTAATGACATATCTTTGGTGAATGTGTCACCGCTCAATGGCAATTCACACCATTCGTTAGCAGATAAGTAATCTTGTGCGTTCACAGTGAAGTATGCCGAATAACCAACAACTCCGTCAGCGAATTCGTAATATCCGCTGGCATCTGTTACCGTCTCTTGATAGCTCGGTAGATACGGCATGCAGTCAAGTGAGCCATCATCTTGCAGTAGTTCGTTAGCATAAACTACTCCTGTTCCACTGCCGTCGTCTTCCCATGTATCATCTTGCGACTCATCTAGCGG
>CAZRQJ010000001.1:9532-16458 GCA_964602075.1 uncultured Planctomycetia bacterium | reverse complement strand
GCGGTTGTTCGTCAGGATTAACTACTCCTGTTCCACTGCCGTCGCCTTCCCAAATATCATCGCCGCCGCCCCCACCAGTTGGGTCATCGCCCGGTAGCGGCTTATCATAATCAGTCGGTACTCCTAGGTATCCGGTATCGACACTCATAGTGACGAGCGCGCCGCCAATCGGAGCACCGGTGTCTTTGTCTGTGACTGTTCCGCTGACGATCATTCCAGCTGGGGGCGTAATTATTCCAATCGGACTTAGGTAAATGTCTTGAACAGATTCGCCTCCGCCTTGCACTTCAACCGTAGATACTCCAGGATTATACCCTTCGCTCCAAGCCAAGAGCAGCCAATATCCTGATGGTAGTTCCATTTCGAACGCGCCTTGTTCCGCCGTGTCGAAGAAAAGTCCTCCTGAATATGAAAAGGCAATAACTAGTGCGCCATTAATAGCTTCATCAGTGTCGATTTTGTAAACACTGCCTTTAAGGGTTCCTGTTTCACCATCGCCTGGGTTGCCAAAACCAAAGTCGGCGCTCTCCGATCGGCTCGGATTGACAAAATCCTCCGCGAAAATTATTCCGCCTAATCCTAGCGACAAACGATATTCGATTGCACCATTAGAGAAGTTGTTTTTGTCGATTAGATAGTTGCCGTTAGCGTCGGTGCTGACGTTAAGCTTCTGACCGTTAAGCAGAATGCTTAAATTTGGGACAGGATTTCCGTTGCTGTCTGTAACTTGACCTGCGATATCGCGTATTGTAGGATTTGGTGTCGGGCCGGGTGCAATAATCTTCTTCCCTCCTCCGCACGCTACTAAAGACGTAACGAAAATTGACAAAATTAAAAACAAGATAAACCTAGTCATCGTAGCCTCCCGCTGGCAAAAGCCTAGCAACAAAATTCAATGTAGAACTTTAGTGAGTGCGCAAAAAATTGCGAACAATGGATTATACCCCTTATTTTTCAATGTTGATAACCCCAGTAAAGCACTTTTTTCTGGGTACCACTTAGCGAGGGCAACCTTGTTCAGAAGTCTAACAAAGTATGTGTAATTGACAGCATATCCCTGCGAAGACGGGAATTATATCAGTTATCGAAACAGGCGCATGATATAATTGCTAGACTCAAACTATGTATTTTGTCTGAGTCGAACATATTTTGTTAGGATTGGACTTATGAGAGGCAGTTTACTCGTACTTATAGTATTTGTTCTCTTTTCAGTATCCTGTTCAGCCTGTGGTGATAACGAAACAAATGGGACTGATTCGAACGATCAGATGTTAGAGATACGACTTCCACTCGATACCGATGTACCTACACTAGATCCGGCGCATATGGTTGATATAACTAGTTTTGCCGTAGCATCCCAGATTTACGGTAGATTAGTAAGGTTTGACGATAATGTCCGCCTCCAAAACGAAATGGCTGAAAGCTACAACGTTTCGCCCGATGGTTTAACAATCACGTTCAAACTGAAGCGCGGCATACTTTTCCACGATCATCCAGCGTTTAGCGGTAAACCTCGCGAATGTACTGCGGATGACTTCGTTTATAGTTTTACCCGTCTTCTTCTACCTGAAACAGCAAGCGAGCGCGGATCGCTGCTTTTTGTCGTCGAAGGTGCTCGCCAGTTTTTTTTCTCTCGTCAGTTTGCAAGCACTGTAGATTATCTAGTTTCCGGTGTGTTTACGGATGACAATGAGCCGCGAACGACTTTGGAACGTCTGAAAGACAATATTAAATTTGTCATTTTCAAGAACGAAGTTGATATAAATCCAATTGTTGCCGCGATTGAAGATAACCTAAAAGCGGATGCGCAACGAGTTTCAAAAGAAGTTGTTGACCTCTTAGTCCCTTTGAAGCAAGAAGTAAGTCCTCCAGATAGAGTTACAGGATTACAGTCTCCTGATCCTTACACTTTTCAAATTACTCTTACTGAAACATTTGGACCGTTCATTCAGCAGATGGCGATGATAAATTTCGCTCCAGTAGCGCATGAAGTAGTTGAATTTAGTGGTTCTGCTGACGATTTCGGACGCCACCCGATTGGCACTGGTGCTTTTAAGTTTGTTGAATGGGAAGTCGATCGCTATGTACTTCTTGAAGCCTTTCCACAAAAGGACAAGCCTGAACTCAAAATAACGAACTTGCGCTATATAGTTGTACCAGAACGCCAAACGCAATTTCAGATGTATTTGAACAACGAGCTCGATGTATCTAACGTACCAACCGGACAATATGCAAAAATAAAAAACGATCCCGTCCTTTCAAAGGAGCTTTATCGAGAGGATCAACTCGTTATACAATTTTTCGTACTTAATCTTACAAAAGAACCTTGGCGAGATGAGTTGTTTCAAGATAAAAAAGCACTGCGACAAGCTGTTAATTTTTCGATTAATCGTAAGTATATTTGCGATGTCATTCTCGAAGGCAGATTCCGCCCATTTGTCGGTTTGATTCCGCCGAGCCTAAAGGAATGGACAAACCCTGAAGTTGAATTGCGCCCGAAGTATTATTACGATACCGAAAAAGCACGTGACCTGCTTGAGACGGCAGGGCATCCTCAAGGTTTGTTTATTGATAAAGTCAAGTTGAGTTCCGATAGAAAAGGCGATTATCCGGCAATACTCACCGAAGTTCAAGGCGATCTGAAAAACATCAGTGTAAAGACAGATTTGAATTTTATGGAATGGGCTACTTACATTGATGCGATGCAGAATAATCAGTTAGAGATTTTCAGACTTGGATGGGTTTATGATTTCCCAGATCCGGATAGTGTGTTTTTCACATTACTCCACTCCAGCCAAAGGGGAGCAAGCGGTAACTTTGCTTGGTATCGCAATCCCGAAGTTGACAAACTCATTATCGAAGCTCGAAACACGCTGGATAAGAACAAACGTCGTCAACTCTATTGGCGTATAGAGCAGATGGTTCTTGATGATGCTCCATGGATATTCGCTTTTGCTCAAACTAGCAACGTTCTAATGAAACCATGGATAAAGGGGATTAAACTATCTGGTATGGATACCGATGCTAGTTTGCCGAACGCCGACATGTCAAAAGCATCCATAAGTAGCAGTATACGAGCAAATCCTAGTAAAGCAGAATTCGAAATCGAACCTGCAGCAGCAGGTTTACCGGAGACAGCAGCAACTACCGAAGGTGAAACGTCAACGGATGAAGACTCGCAAGCTTCGTCTTCTAACGCGCCTGAAAGCTCCACCAAAAGAGATGAAGGATCGGAAAGAGGGTCTGAAGTCGATGAAAGTAAAAGCAGCGAGGATTCAGATTCTTCTGGAGAATCGAATGGATAGTGTTTTGCAAGTATTTCTTCGGTTACAGCGGGGAGGATGACATGAAATTTAGACTTTTATTTGTATCAAGTTTATTAGTGTTGTTGATTTCGTTAATTGTTGCTTCGTTTGCGCTATCTTGCAAGGACGATACCGACGAGACGAAAGAGATTGTGAAGAAACAGCATGACCCCACAGAAAAGTACACAGACAGCGTTTATAGATTTCCAATCCCTAGCAATCCAATGACTTTAGATCCTGCGCACATAACGGACACGGTAAGCGATTCTGTTGCTCGGAGATTGTATGATGGGCTCGTGCGCTTTGATGAAAATGGGATCGTCCAGCCGAGCATTGCAAAGAACTGGGTCATTAGCCCTGATGGCAAAGAGTGGAAGTTCTTTCTTGAAAAAGATGTAGCTTTCCATAACGGACGCAAGGTGTTAGCTGAAGATTTCGTCTATTCATTCACAAGGCTTCTCGATCCTGCTACAAAGTCGGAAAGGGCAGGGCTTCTATATCCAGTTAAAGGCGCACGTGCATATTACTACAGCCGAACGTTTGCTAATCGAGTTGAATTCTTAACGACCAATTCGGGCGATACTCCGGAGTTTCATGAAGGACTTGCCGGAATTGCCGATACAATTCAGTACGTGAGTTTTGCTCAAGGTACCGATATCGCTCCTGTAATGAAGCTTCTCGATGTTGCTGTTACCGCAAAAGCTGTTTCATTGTCCGACGAACTAACACGCAAGCTAAACGATTTGATATCCAGAGTTGTCATTCCAGAATCTGTTGAAGGTTTAAATGCGGTTGACAACAATACGTTGAAAATTACGCTTGGTGAACCGTATGCACCATTTCTAATGGTGCTTGGAATGACAAACTGCTATGTTGTTCCGAAGGAGGTTATCGAAAAATCCGGTGAAAATTTTGGGTTAAACCCTGTAGGTACAGGTGCGTTTGTATTCGTACAGTGGAAACCGGACGTAAACGTTTTACTTGCAGCAAACCGTAAACATTTTAGAAAACCGCCCGGAATAGACAAACTCCTTTACCGAATAATCTCGGACGAGAACACGCGTTATGAGGAATTCAAAAGCGGGCAACTCGAACACACAGACATTCCAAGCGGTCGCATGGCGGAAGTTAAGCGTGACAAGCAACTCTCTTCGTACATTGTTCAACGACCAGCGATGGATATGTACGGCTATTGTTTCAACTGCTCCAAGCCGCCTTTTAAGGACAACAAACTTCTGCGTAAGGCAATCAATTACGCGATTGATAAAGAACACATTATCGAGACGATTCTAGAAGGCAAATTCAGTCTTATGAATAGCTATGTTCCTGAAGGCACTTTTTACTTCTGGAATGATGCTCCTGGTTATCCGTACGATCCCAAACTTGCTGCAGACCTTCTGGCGCAATCTGGATATCCTGAAGGTAAAGGGCTGGGCCCGATTGACTTAAATATTGACAATCAGGAGTTTCGATATAAGATTGCTGTTGCAGTACAGGAAGACTTGAAAAAAATCGGCATTACAGTGAATATTGAACGCAAGGACTGGGGTTCAAATCTTGAGTTGATTTATTCTGGAAACGCGGTTTTTTACCAAAACACATGGCTTGCCGATTATCCAGACCCAGATAACTGGTTATACACGCTTCTCGATTCGAGCAACGCAGGCGCACCGGGCAATATATCACGGTACAGCAACCCCGAGTTCGATAAGCTCGTTCGTAAAGCTCAAGTAGTGACAGACGAAGCGCAGCGTATTGAACTCTACAGAAAAGCAGAAGCGATAGCGGCAGAGGACGCCCCTTGGGTTCTCATGTTCGTCAACTCGCCGACGATGCTAGTCCAACCGTATGTTAAGAATCTGAAACTTACACCTATGGATCGAGCCCCGCAACTCACAAACTGCCCGATAGAGGAAGTTACGCTGGAGAAGGTTGCGAAATAGCAACTTTGTTTGGAGATTTGTAGTTTGAGCACTCGTTCCGGTTATTTCTGATAATTGACTCTTGCTATGACAGCACCACCAGCATCGGTATCAATACGTTCAAGGATACGTCCACCAGCGTCGTAGACATATTCAGAATGAAAATACATTTCGCCTTCTGGGTCGAATTTCTCGGACGCGACATGATCGCCATTTGAGTTGTAATGGTCAATTATTGTGTGTGTGAGCTTGCCTTCCTCGTCGAAGTAATCGCCCTTGCGGAGTCCTGGTTCGGGATATGAATATTCGATCTTCATAACGGTCTTCAGTTCAGCACCGTGTTCCTCAATCTGTTGATGATGTCGTTTGAGAACGAAGCCGCGCTTATTGCGATGTTCGTCAAGCACTTCGGTAGGTTTACTTTGAGAATCAAAACGGTGCATAACAGTTCGCCCTTGCTCGGGATACTTGTATATAGTGAAACCTTTTCTAGTGCCATCCTCGTCAAACACTTCAATACGACTAAGTTTGCCTTCAGCGTCGTATTGAAGTTCTTCGCGAGTTGTCATTCTACCGTCAGCGCGATACCAGTGCCGGCGAAGATGTCGTCCAGATGTGTCGATAGTAACTTTTACATAGCTGTGATTCGGTAATTCCGCTTCGCTGTAAACATACTTTAGCTTTGTGAAGCTCACGTAATATTTGGACTTTTCAGCACTTACGTTGATAGACTGAATATTCATTTGTTTCACCTTCGGTAGTTTCGATCGACGGACGACCGCCGTTCATAATCATTATATACAAGCGCGCCTTTTCACGCAAACTCTATATAGCGCTGATAGCGACGTTTTATAAAACATTTGCTAAAATTTGCTTCTACACCTCCAATCGTCGATGTCAATCCGCTTTGGTTTTTTGAGAGGGAATATGGACAAGTTTTTTAGGTTGTCCGAGAACAAGACGGATGTAAAGACCGAGATTATCGCCGGTATCACCACATTCATGACTATGGCGTACATCATTTTTGTTAATCCAGCTCTTCTATCGAGCGAATTCGGCGCAAAAATGCCCTTTGAAGGTGTGATGGCAGCCACGTGTATAGCCAGCGCGTTTGCAACTCTCATTATGGCGCTTTTTGCGCGCTATCCTGTAGCGCTTGCGCCGGGCATGGGATTAAACGCATTCTTCAGTTTCACAATATGCGGAGCAATGGGGGTACCGTGGCAAATTGCTCTCGGAATGGTATTTATCAGCGGCACTTTATTTACGATTTTAACATTCCTGCGCGTCCGCGAGATGATTGTTGATGCGATTCCTCATAACCTTAAACTCGCAATAGCTGTTGGAGTCGGTATTTTTATCGCTTTTATTGGTTTCAAAGATGCTGGTTTCGTTGTCTCCGACCCGAATACGTTCGTCAAACTTGGTAGTTTTCACGAACCAGCAGCGCTTCTAGCGTTATTCGGTTTGCTGCTGACTGTCGCTTTACTTGCGCGCAATGTACGCGGAGCAATTCTAGTTGGTATTCTCGCGAGCGCTTTAGTTGGGATTGTTTTCGGGCTTGTCAAGTTCAATGGCGTGTTCGGGTATGCGGATGTGTCAAGCGTTGCATTCAAACTCGATATATTGGGAGCCTTATCAGCTGCATTTATCGTGCCTATACTAGTACTTCTGTTTTTCGATATGTTTGACACAATCG
>CAZRQJ010000001.1:9251-9522 GCA_964602075.1 uncultured Planctomycetia bacterium | reverse complement strand
CCCAAGGCGTCGCGGACGGCGGCCAGTTGCAGATCGGCGTTGGTGCACAGGCGGGAATACTGAAAGAAGGTAAAATGCCGAGAATAACGCGAGCGCTCGCGAGCGATTCAATTGGAACAATTGCCGGATCTCTTAGCGGAACTAGCACGGTAACAAGCTATATAGAAAGCGCGACAGGTATTGCAGCGGGTGGGCGAACAGGGCTTACAAGTGTGGTGACGGCGGCGCTGTTCTTGGTCGCCGCCGACGGCTCGGCCGCCGACTTCTGGCG
>CAZRQJ010000001.1:0-9241 GCA_964602075.1 uncultured Planctomycetia bacterium | reverse complement strand
AGTGATTGCAAGTTGGTCGCCCTCTGAAGGTCCGCCTGTTGTTCTTTATCCAATCACTGCACCGGCACTCGTATTGGTTGGGTACTTTATGACAAAATCTGTAATGAAAATATCGTGGGACGATGTGACAGAGGCAATACCAGCGTTCCTAACGATTGTGATGATGCCGTTAACTTTCAGCATCGCGGAAGGACTCGCTGTGGGTTTTATTACGTACCCGATTTTGAAGTTGGTTAGCGGACGAGGGAATGAAGTGTCGCCAGTCGTCTATGTCTTAGCTTTGGTTTTCTTGATGAGGTACGTTTTCCTTCAAACATAAAGAAACCCAATGCAACTTAAAAAATTATAAATAGTGAGTTAACCGCTTTGAACTTGACAGAGTGAACCGCTAACAATATACTCATTGTGCGGGGTGGAGCGGTGGTAGCTCATCGGGCTCATAACCCGAAGGTCAAGGGTTCAAATCCCTTCCCCGCAATGTATTTTCGCTCCACAAAGATCATGCCACAAGTTTAACTACCTAGTTAACGCGCATGTCTTCAGTTTAAAAATATCAGCAGCATCTGCAGAGTGATAGCTGATCATTACTTCCACACCAGCGATCCTATTGTGATAAGCGTTATCTTTTGCAGTTTAACTACAGACTTCGATAGATTAGGTTCACGAAGACTCCAGTTCTTTCTTAAGCTTGATGACCATCTGAACGAGTTCTTCTCTTGTCATTGACTCGAAATCCGTGTGATCCAGCGACGGTTCCAGAGGTATTCCTGCAGTTTGCGGTGTCATGATAGCTTTGTATTCCTCTTTGACAGCCTCCTTCCTCGCGAGTGCAGCACGCTGAATGAGGGAGACGATAACAAGCGTGAGGAAGCTTAAAGGTACCGACACGATTGCAGGGTTGTCAAAGGGGAAAGGAGCCAGTTTCGGATCCAAGCCGTAAAGCTCCTTGTACATTTCCGGCGAGAGAAGTATGATCCCTAGCGCCGACACCATTCCAACCATGATAGACGCTGCTATTCCTTTGGATGTAGTCTTCTTCCAGAAAAGAAGCATTACTATCGCGGGTAGATTGGCCGATGCTGCCACAGCGAATGCCCAGCCAACCAAATACGATACATTCATCTTCTGATATGCAATACCAAGAAACATTGCGACTATGCCAATCGAAATTGCGGAAAACTTGCCTGCGATTACTTTTCCATAGTCAGTCATCTTCATATTGAAGAAGCGATCCATAAGATCGTGGGCAACTGCTCCAGATGCAGCTACAATAAGTCCGCTGACAGTTCCGAGAACTGTTGCAAACGCAATTGCAGTGATTATCGCAAACAAGAACACCCCAAACGATTTTGCGAGCAGTGGTGCAGACATGTTGGAGTCAGTGAGGTCAAGCACGCCACTAGTCATCGCCCCCAGCCCCATATACAGAGTCAATATATAGAAAAACCCGATCGTAGCGATCGCAACTATTGTGGATTTCCTGGCGCATGCTGGACTGGGCACGGTGTAGTAGCGTATCAAGATGTGCGGCAAAGCAGCTGTGCCGCAGAAAAGGGCCAACATCAGCGAGATGAAATTTAGGTTATCTTCGACGCTGCTGCCAATCTTGAACTTGATCCCCGGTTTTAGCAAGTCGGCACCCGCCGTTGTCTTCGGGTAGTACACCGTGACAATGTTCTCCCCATCTGTAACACGTTCGGATAGATACCTTACTGCTGTGCTTTCATGGATAGTGGAAAGGAAGTTGACTGGATTCAGCGGGCCAGTCTTGTCGACTTTCTGTCCATTCATGACTAGTTCGCTTAATGCACCTACTTGGTAGAAACGCTGTTTACTTTTTGGTGCGCCGTTATACAGCATAGAGCCATCCGGTGTTTTCGTGGTGAAGAGCGTTTCGCGAAGCTGGTTAGCCTGCTCGTCTATCAACCACACCGATTCAAAACCGTCCTTTGTAAGTTTTACAAATTTGGGCTTTGGTTTGGTGGGGTTTTCGTCTTTAAGGTAGTATGGGGAGTCCTTCCAGTTGCCAACCACAGAATATGATGTGTCGCTAAGGATTATCGCCCCATCAACACCCACGTTGTAGCCGATGCTCTCGGACTTATGATATGGCACTTTTCCACCCTGGTCAGGCGACTGTGACAACCCGCGCGAGAGTAAGGCGACTGTGAGCAAAGTTGAGAAGATTATCAGCAGCGCGCCTTTCAGGAACTGCACATAGGTGGTGGATGTCATGCCAGCCGTAGCCACAATCAGAGTCACAGTAGTACCTACTAGCACAACCCCAATATAGTGAGGAATGCCTAGCAGTGGAGTGATAAGCGCGCCTGCGCCAACCATCTGTGGTATCAAATAACATATTGATATGACCAGAGTGCTTAATGCTGCGGAAAACTGGATTCCTTTGGAGTTGAACTTGGAGTCTAGCGCGTCTGTGAAAGTGAACTTGCCCATACGCTTCATCGGCTCTGCCACTATGAACAAAGCTACAATCCAACCAGCAAGGAAGCCTATCGAGTAGAGGAAGCCGTCATAGCCAAACATAGCTATCATTCCGCAGATTCCTAGAAATGATGCTGCTGATAAGTAGTCACCGGCAAACGCTATCCCGTTCACAGCCCAGTGAATATTGCCGCCAGCCGCATAGAAGCTCTTGCTCGTTTTTGTGCGTTTAGCGAAGTAGAATGCCATCCAAAGAACAAAGGCAACAAAGAAGGAAAATATTGCTATAGCCCACGAAGAGGTGTCGTATAACATCTAGATTTTCTCCTCTTCGGTATCTGTGTTAGGGTTATTGAATCTTCTTTCAGCTCTTGTGCTCAAGGCATTGTATATCACGGCCAGAATCAGCGCTACTACAATCAAGCCAATACCATAGATTACAGCAAGGTTAAGACCGCCAATGCTTTTACCCATCAATTTCGGATAGATGCTGTTTATAATGACAAACGCAGCGTACACGATGCTATATACAGCAAACATCCATAATCCGAGACATTGTTTATACCCTGAAGCCTTGTCTTCGCCCCATTCCGTAGCAGGTCCATGTTCCATATGTCTTTGTATCCTCCAGTTTGTTTAGCAACAAACTCTTGTATCTTAAGTGTCAGTTCTGCTTCTGTCAATGAATGCTTAAGAAGCATGTTGGAATACGTTGAGTGGGAAATATTTATCAATCACGCTGCATAGACATTGTGGTTGAAGCGATCAAAATCGCAGTAAAGAACCGTGCGCTCTGTTTTAAGCATTTCACTCGTCGAATTAATGGGTGAGTGCAATCCTGTTAGTTTATTTCATTTAATCATAGATTGAGCTTTAGCGCGTTTGAATATAACGGGTGATACGGTTTTTCGTTAAGCGAAGGTGCCTATAGCCATCCCGCAACTTCCGCGGCGTGGTATGTTAGAATTAAATCTGCACCCGCGCGTTTGATAGCCAAAAGGTTTTCAAGAATGACGCGCTTTTCGTCAAGCCATCCTAATCGCGAGGCAGCCTTAACCATCGAATATTCACCGCTCACATTGTACGCTGCGATAGGTAAATCACTCATCTCGCGCACTCTATGGATAATGTCAAGGTAGGCAAGGGCTGGTTTGATCATCACTATATCCGCGCCTTCTTCGATGTCAAGCTCCACCTCTCGAATTGCTTCACGACTGTTTCCCGGTTCCATTTGATAACTTCTTCGGTCTCCAAATTGTGGCGTGCTATCCGCTGCATCTCTAAATGGTCCGTAATACGCAGATGCATACTTTGCCGCGTAAGACATTATCGGTATGTGTTCGAATCCAAACTCATCCAATGACTTCCTGATAACAACTATTCTACCGTCCATCATGTCCGACGGAGCGATGATGTCTGCTCCGGCTTGTGCATGTGAGACTGCGGTCTTTGAAAGCAAGTCTATTGTTGAATCGTTCAAGATGCGATTTCCATCGACTAGTCCACAATGTCCATGACTTGTGTATTCACACAGGCAAACATCAGTGATTACCAGCATGTTCGGCAAAGCCTGCTTAATCTCGGCAACTGCACGTTGAACAATTCCGTCCGTCGCGTACGCCGAGCTAGCCTGTGCATCTTTTGCGTTAGGTATACCGAAGAGAATTATTGCCTTGACTCCAAGTTTGTGTAAGCGTTTACACTCTATGACTAGCGCGTCAAGCGGATAACGCCACTGACCTGGCATAGAAGGTATTTCCTCTTTTTGATCGATATTTTCGACAATGAAAAGGGGCATTATCAAATCGTTGAGCGTAACGTTTGTTTCGCGAACCATATCGCGTAAAACGGAATTCTCTCGGAGTCGTCTCATTCGAACTGATGGATATGTCATGTTTGAGTTCCTTATTAATACTACTTCTGATAGCGCCTGATAAGCGCGTTAACACGCGCTATAAGCTCTTCGATGTTAAATGGTTTTGCGAGATAGTCATCTGCGCCTTTGTTTAGAGCATCCACGCGCGTTTCGATGTCTCGTTTAGCTGTTAACATAATAACCGGCGCAATGAAATTGAGTTTGCGAAGTTCGACAATCGCGTTCTCGCCAGTCATTCCAGGCAGCATAATATCTAGTAAGATAATATCGCAGCAATCGGTGTTCGAGCGAACGTATTCGAGCATAGATTCAGCATCACCGAAGTGTGTCACTTTAAACCCTTCTCGTTTGAGGTTGACTTTGATCATCGTGCTTATAAGCGCTTCATCCTCAACTAGAATTACCCTATTTTTCATACTACACTACCCTCTTCAGAGTAACGATGAAAATTGCTCCTTTGTCGTTTCCTTCACTTAATGCAACGATATTGCCTCCCATTTTGCGCGCGAGGTTTCGCGAGATGTACAAACCTAAACCTGTACCGTGACGCCCCGCAGGCAATTCGTCGGTCAATCGTTGGTATGCGTCAAAAATCTTATCGGCTTGCGACGGATTAAAGCCAGTTCCCATATCTTTAAACTCGACAACTCCGAATTTATCCGTATCGAAAACTCTACATATAAACGACGGCGGTTGCCCTCCATATTTTAGTGCATTGTCAGTCAGATTTTCGAGAATTACCCACAATGCATCGGGATCGGCGATAACACTTAAGTCTTTTTGGCAATCGATCTCAAGTGTAAACGATCCGGTTGGAATGATAATCTTGTGTTCTTCAAAGAAATCAGAAACGCGTGACACCAGATCGATACTGCGTAACTTCAACCCAAATCCTTCCCTGCGAATTCGTTGTCCGACGAGTAAGTTTTCCGCCAGCATTTCTTGTCGTTCTACTTCGCGCAGCGCCATTTGTACTAATGGTGCCAGCTCTTCTCGCGTGAATTCTTGAATTTGAAGTGTCTGTAGAAATGCTTTAATGCCAGTTATCGGGGTCTTTAACTCGTGAGTAATTCGACTCCAGAATTCCTTCAACTCTTTCGTCGCCCTTCGCTCAAGAAATATAACACGATAAAGCATCAAGATGCATACGATTATTACTAAGAACAAGACACTGCTTTCGCCAATAACCATCAGTGTTTGCCGACTAAACGTTCTTTCTATTTGATCAACGTATTCGGGCCGCGGGCTGATTGAATAATCTTGCCAAAACGGAACAAGCGGAACGACAATATTGCCTGTTGCGCTGTCAGAGCGGGTTATCTGGAGGCGTTTGTCTAGTTCGATAACACCGATAGTTGGTTCAATGCTTTTGTTATGACCAATTGATAGCGCTAAGAATCGAGCGCTGTTATACATGCTGTCATAGTGAAACTCGTGTACTTGTTCTATCGAAGTCTTGATAAAAACTGCCCACCAAGTCACTAATGTTGCAAGCGATAATATACTGATACTGAATAATATGTGGTAACCATGAGAGCGCAACCATCGAATAGGTTGTAATGAATGCGAGCCTAAGCTGACAGAATTATGTTTCATTGATTCAAGCTTGGAGTTCAAGCTCCTCCAGCAATGTTTCAGCTAGATTCTCGATATCAACTCTAGAATGTGCACTGCTGATGAACAGCACTTCATACGATGATGGTGGAAGATAGAATCCGCGTTTCAATAGCGAGTGGTACATTTTCGTAAAGCGATTCATTGCATCGTTTGAAATAGCGTCGGCTCTGCGCGGGAATTCTCCTTTGTCGAAGTAGAGCCACACTATCGATCCCATTCTAATAGTACGTGCTATCGGTAACTTGCTTTCAGTTAGTATATTGTGCAGTTTTTGGCTTAGTGTGTCGATATAGTCATAGACGTTTCCTTGTTTCAAAATGTTAAGTGTTGCTATACCTGCCGCTAGTGAAACAGGATTCCCGCTCAATGTACCAGCTTGATATACACCACCAATAGGCGAGAACAACTCCATTTGTTCAGCTCTGCCGACTACCGCGCCAAGAGGCATTCCACCACCGATGATCTTACCGAGTGTCACTAGATCAGGGAGAATGCCCACCATCTCCCAATATCCGCCGAAATGCAAGCGAAACCCTGAAATCACTTCGTCAAAAATCAGAAGTGTTCCAAATTTTTTCGTGATATCCCGTAGGAACTGTAAGTATTCAACCCGCTGAACTAAAAGGCCGTTGTTAGCTGGTAGAGGTTCGATTATTACTGCAGCGATATCGCTGCCAAAGTCATTAAACAGCATTTCGACAGCGCTTTCGTCGTCAAGATGCACAACTAGCGTGGTTTCGGCGATGCTCTGCGGTACGCCTTGCGAACTAGCGGCGCCATGAGTGACGAGTCCGGAGCCAGCTTTTACTAGCATACCGTCATAGTGTCCGTGATAACCACCTTCAAACTTAACAACGAGATTTCGGCGGGTTGCGCCGCGAGCCAAGCGAATTGCGGACATGACGGCTTCTGTACCCGAACTCATCATTCGAACACGGTCGAATCCGGGAAAAGCGTCGAGAATTAACTCCGCCAATTCGACTTCACCCGCATGGCAAGCTCCATAAGACAAACCCTTTTCTGCGGCAACTTTGACTGCGTCTATAACCTGCGGATGGCTGTGACCGAGTATCAACGGTCCCCAAGACTGACAGAAGTCTACATACTCGTTACCGTCAACATCGGTGAATCTGCTTCCGAATGCCTTGTCGAAATACACCGGTGTACCGCCAACCTGTTTGAACGAGCGGACTGGACTGTTCACGCCGCCCGGTATCGACTTGATTGCTCTTGAAAAAAACTCTGCAGATTTGCTTATTCCGTAAATCAATTTGCTACTCCAAACTTAAAACGTTGAGAATTGTTTCAATCAGTTTATCTTTATCAGATTGCTCGCAAATAGTAATATGTCTAACTCCTGTCTTTACTAAGTAGTCAGCAGTCGTTGTCCCTATTGCAACACATTTCAAGCCGACTTTCGTATTAGGATTCACGCTGAAAAACCTTTGTGCTGCGGAAGGGCTTGCAAACACAGCTGCATTATACGTCTCATCGCCAATCGGTTTAATCTCCGGTGCATAGTTTTCGTATGTGATTAGGTCGAAAACATGCCATCCATTCGCTTCAAGTTCTCGCTTTAATACTCCACTCGACTTATCGCCTCTAACATGCAATGCAGTTAATGGCTGCGGGATTTTCTCAATTATCACCTTCGACAATGCTAGAGCTGTATACATATATTTAGGCTTGATTTTACAGGTAATACCGAGCAGTTGTTCCAACTCTCGCTCTGTCGTATCGCCAACACAAGCAAAATCAGCACTTACCGATCTAAACAAATCGCGCATATGTGTTATAGCTTGGACAGCTCTTTTGCTCGTAAAAACATACAACTGAAAATCAGCAATGTTAAACTCACCTATCTTCACATTTTCATCGATTTTAATAAAACGTGTAGCGATACATGGATAACATAGCGTATGTACGTTGTGAACAGCAAGCTTTTTGGCAAGAGAAGCGTTGTCGTCCTTTTCCTGCGTTAGGATTACAATTGGATTAACTCGCATAACTCCTCCCGCTCGTGCGCAAGCGTCGAGCCAAGACATACATCGCGATCAATTCCGATTCGGCAAAGCTCGTCATAGTCACAACAGTTGTGAGTTACTCCCCATTTATCATCTACTTCCATACCTATGCTGACGATCCATTCATCGCCATGCATATGAAACGCATACGCCCCGAATGCGGAGTGGCATCCACCCTGGAAATTTGCGAGTATGCGACGCTCAAGCTCGACAGCTTTGCGAGATAATTCATGGTTAATCCCTTCTAAAATACCCAGCGCGCCCGTGTCGTTAGCGCGTGCTTGTATTGCCACCGCTCCCTGCCCAGGCGCAGGAATCCAGAATTGCGTACTCAACTCATAAACAATACAACCCTCTGCTTTTAAGCAAAGCCGATTCACACCTGCAGCCGCAAGAATAACAGCTCCGAACGATCCGTTGATGCAGCGTTCGATTCTGCCAGGGACATTACCGCGAATCATTTCTGCTTTCGCCTGCGGTCCGTACGTCTTGAGAAGCGCTTGCCTTCTAAGCGACATTGCGCCGACTCCACAGCCATCTTTGACAGGGATCAGTCGCTCTTCGTCGTGCCATACAGGATTAACTATCAAAAGGTCGTTTGCTGACGCACGAGGCAAAATTGCGCCTATCACAAGCCCATCAGCAAGCTGTGTTGGCAGGTCTTTCATTGAGTGAACCGCGACGTCAATTTCACCTTCAACAAGTTGACGCTCGATTTCCTTCGTGAAAAATCCCTGTTCGAGTTGCCCTTGCAGCGCTATGTTGTAAAAAACATCACCTGATGTTTTTATCACTCTAATTTCTGTTTCAGCGTCAATCAATCTTGCTGCTTCATTTGCCTGCCATAGTGCAAGCTCGCTTCCGCGTGTTCCGATTATCACCTTTTGTTGACTCATGATTCGCTCCAGTACTTCTCCAGCGCGCTGTGAATTGAATTGAAACTGTCGTATGAATAGCGGCTGATAAGTGTCTTCATTGCCGATATCACTGTTTTTCGTGTTTCTTCATCGAACTGCCCAAGTTCACTATCAACAATTGATGGAATTTGTTCGAGCATAAACTCCTGCTTACGATGTTGGGTATCTTCAAGCAGCGTTACTATATTGCGTTCGATACAAAACCTGCGAAAAAGATCGGTTTCCCTTTCCACTTCTTGTTCGATCGATAGGTCGAATCCATAATTAGATTCCGTCGAGCTTTCCGTTAAATTGTCCATATTACGATAAACAACACAGCTAAGAGATTGAACATCTGGTGCAACCTGTCTAGGTATTCCTATGTC